>JBBSNJ010000466.1:0-3675 GCA_038232775.1 Thermomicrobiales bacterium | reverse complement strand
GGCGCCCCCCGAGCGCGCGCGGGCGCGCGTAACGTGGTCTCAGCCGCTACGGCGGGCCGCAAGGAGGAGCGATGGAACGTGCTCGTCCGGCGCCGGGCCGCGAGCCCGCCGAAGCGCCGTCGACGCGAGCCGAGCCCGAGCCTCGCTTTGCCGAGTCGGAGAAGTGGGATCGGGGCTGGCAGTGGTGGCTGCTGGGGCTGACGGTGGCGTTGATCGTTCTCGTCGGCCTTGCCCTGGTCGCCTGGAACGACGCGGCCGGTGGCGGTTAGCGAGGGATGGCCCCGTGGAGGGAGTCCCCAGCAGCTCGTCAGTTCGCAGGCTCCGTTTGCCGGAGAGCTGCCCTCGCCCCCGGCCCCTCTCCCGTGTGCGGAAGAGGAGAGCACGTCAACTGGACGAAGGCCGAGCTATTCAACCAGATTCCCCCATTGAACAGACGCTGGACCTCCCCCCAGCCCCCGCTCCCGATGGGCGGGGCACGGCCAAGGGGGGAGCCAGAACTCGCCAGTCACTCGACATGCGTATCACTCGGGCGCCGAGTCCTCCGGCGCGTAGCCGAGCAGCCGGCGGGCGGAGGAGAGGTCCCAGAACTGGCGAGGGTTGTCCGAGATGCCGTAGACGACGGCGAAGCGGACGTCGTCGGCGTCGATGGCGCGGGCGATCAGTTGGGCGCAGTCGCGTTGGGAGAGCCAGGTGGCGCGCATCCGCTGGCGGCGCTGCTCGGGGGTCAGCCCGTCGAGCAGGGTGGGGGAGGAGGCCAGGACCGCCGACGCCGTCGGGTTGTCGTTGGCGCGGACGCTGCCGATCCGGAGGCAGACGACGCGGAGGTCGAAGCGGTCGCTGTAGAAGCGACCGAGGTTCTCGCCGTAGAGCTTGGAGACGCCGTAGAGGGAGTCGGGCCTCGGCGCGACCGTCTCGTCGTAGACGCGGGGGTCGTCCAGCTCGTAGAGGGCGGGCGCGCCGTCGAGCTCGTAGCCGCCGATGGCGTGGTTCGATGAGGCGAAGACGACCGCGCCGACGCCCGTCCGGCGGGCCGCCTCGAAGACGTTGTAGGTGCCGACCAGGTTGTTGGGCAGGATCTCCTCCCACGGGGTCTCGACCGCGGGCGAGGCCGCCAGGTGGACGACGGCGTCGATCCCCTCGAAGGCGGGGAGGATCGCGTCGAGGTCGGCGACGTCGGCGACGTGGCTCGAGAAGGAGGCCGGGACGCGGGTCAGGCAGCGGAGGTCGTAGCGGTCGCCCAAGTGCTCGCGCACGACCGTCCCGATCGTCCCCTCGGCGCCGGTGACGAGGACGCGCCGTTTCCGGTCCATCGCGATTCCCCCCTGGTGGCTACGGGTCAGCCCTCGACCACTTGGTAGACGGTGCCGTCGAAGGCGGTCAGGTAGACCTCGCCGGCGGCGTCCTCGGCGAAGGAGCTGATCTGGAGCCCGGTCTCGACCGGGTCGGCGACGGCGAAATCGCCGGCGGCGTCGCGGCCGAGACCCCAGAGGAGACCGGAGCAGTAGTCGGCGTAGAGATAGACGCCGCGCAGCGCCGGTGCCGCCTCGCCCCGGTAGACGTAGCCGCCGGTGACCGAGCAGCCGCCGACATCGTGGGTGTAGCCGGTGACGGGGAGCGTCAGGCCGTCGATGCCGCACTCCTCGTCGGAGTAGCAGGAGCGCCCCTCCATGATATCCCAGCCGTAGTTCTCGCCGCCGTCGCTGGCGGCTGGCTGGAAGTTGACCTCCTCGATCTGATTCTGGCCGACATCGGCGATCCAAAGGTCGCCCGTCTCGCGGTCGAACGAGAAGCGCCACGGGTTGCGGAGCCCGTAGGCCCAGACCTCGGGCCGACCCGCCTCGCCGTTGGCGAAGGGGTTGTCGGCGGGGATCGCGTAGGGCGCGTCGGCGGACTCGTCCGCGACGTCGAGCCGGAGGACCGTCCCGAGCAGGGTCGAGGGGTCCTGACCGTTCCCCATGGGGTCGCCGCCGGCGCCGCCGTCGCCGAAGCCGGCGTAGAGATAGCCGTCCGGGCCGAACATGACGAGACCGCCATTGTGGTTCGGGAAGGGGTCGGAGAGGGCGAGCAGGACGTCGCCGCTGGCGGGGTCGGCCCGGTCCGGGTCGTCGGCCGAGACGCGGTAGCGGGCGATCGTGTTGTCGCCGGCGCCCTCGCCCTCGCGGGCGGTGTAGCCGACGTAGAACTCGCCGCTGTCGGCGTAGTCGGGGGCGAAGGCCAGGCTGAGCAGCCCCTGCTCGTTGCCGCCCGACTCGACCAGGTCGACGATGTCGAGGAACGGCTCGGGATCGACCTCGCCGTCGCGCAGGATGCGGACGGTGCCGGGCTGCTCGACGACGAAGAGGCGGCCGCTGCCGTCGTCCGGGTCGGCGACGAAGACCGGCCGCTCGAAACCGCCAGCGACCGGTGCGAGCTCGAAGGTGAAGGAGGCGGGGTTGAACGTGGGAGTGGGAGTCGCGTCCTGGGCGCGGGCGGGAAGGAGACCGCTCAGGGCGACGGCCAGCGAGAGCAGGAGGGCGACGAGGGGGCGGCGTGCCGATGGCAGCAAGCGGAGCATGTGGTTCCCTTCGTGAGTGGCCTGATCGGGGGACGGTCGTGGCCCTTGGGGGAAGAATACGAAGCGCCCGTCCGGCTGCCGACCTGGGGCGGTAGCGCGACGCACCGAGGATTGCGCTTGACGCGCCGTCTATGATCGACTCCGCTCTGGTGTGTCGTCGCCAGCGAGCGCACCAGCGGCCGGGATGCGGGAGGTCGACCTCCGTCGAGAGGGAAGCGCCGTGGAGTCGAGCGCACGTCCGATCGTGGCGATCGCGGCGGCGGTGGTGGCCTTCGTCGTCGGCTACGGGCTGCTCCGCCACCCGATCGTGGCGGCGGTGGTGCGGTTCCCGGTCTTCCTGGTCGTCGGCGGCGGCGCCTTGGTCGTGATCACGGTCAATGTCCTGATGGCGCTGATCCGGCCGGAGGTCGGGGAGCGGTTCGGCCTGGTGTTGGTCCTGCCGATCCTCGTCGTCCGCCTGGTCCAGGTCGGGGCAGGGGTCGAGGTCCGGCTGCGGGAGGCGAGGGCGCGCGAGACCGACTCGGCCACGGCGGCGTTAGCGGCGGCTTTCCAGGGCGGCTGGGCTGGGGTCCGGGAGCGGCGGCTTCTTCAGCGATGGCCGTCTTTCCCTTGCGATACTCCCCGGGGGCCTCCGCCGCCAGCCGCTTGAGGAGCCGCTGCGAGGCCGGCGTGGCGAAGGTCTCCTCCCACGCCCGAGCCGCCAAAGGTCTCGAGTTCGCGTTCGATCCGCTCAGCGCGGGTTTCTTGTTCAGCGGCCCGCGGCTCTTCGACCCGGAGCCACACGCGCTTCACACTGAATCCGGGAGAACCCTTCGCCTTCCTGCGGCGGCGGCCGGCCCTCGCCCCGCGCTCGCGCCCCCCGCACCGCGATCACCATTTGGTCGAGGAATCGCTTGGAGTCCGGTGAGGCGACGATGGCATCCCAGGCAGCCCCCTCGGTCTCTTCCAAACGGTCGAGTTCTGCAGGCAACTGCTCGGCCAGCGCGTCTTGCTCGTCTGGTGGCAACGCCTCAATCCGCGACGAAACCCGCTTCACTTCAGCGCTTTGCAGAAGCGTCGGCCCAAGGCCAGGGAGTGGTTCGGAGGGCTACTGTCGCCCTTCGGGCGACGGGCGCAGCAAG
>JBBSNJ010000465.1:0-3675 GCA_038232775.1 Thermomicrobiales bacterium | reverse complement strand
TGGGGACACCCCGTGGGTTCTGGGGAGGGAGCCGCTGGGGGGCGGCCCCTTCATCCTCATCTACGCCGCCCCGCAGCAATCGGATTCATCGTCGGGGCGAGAGGGAGCGAATCCTCCCGAGTCTCCTTTTCTCCTTGTCCTCGTCCTCGTTGCCCTCCATGTCCCCCTTGCGAGCCGAGCGGGACGCCGAGCGGCCGCGGCGCCTCGACCGGCGTTACCTGGGAGCGGGCGAGGAAGGCGAGCGCCGCCTCCGCCAGCAGCAGGATCGCCGCCGTCTGCTCCAGCCCGAGGTCGAACCCGAAGGCGACGACCAGGACGAGGGCGGCCTTGACCAGCGCCAGGTAGAGGAGCGGCTCGCGCCCGAAGAGGGTCGCGGGGAGCGGCTCGCCGCCGGCGGGCGACGGCGCGGCGGCGGCTTCGGCGCCCGGGGCACGGTCGGTCATCATCGAGCGGTCTCCTCCTGAACGAGGTCGGTACCGTCGATCCAGCGCCAGTGGGCGTGGACCGCGGCGTTGCGCCGGGGCGCGACCAGCACCCAGCCGTTGGCGAACGTGACGAACTGCTTGGCGCCGCGGACGAACCAGCGGTCCGCCTCGGGGAAGACCCCTTCCTGGCGCGCCCGCGCCAGCCACGCGTTCGAGATCACCCCGGCTGGGTCGAACGGGTACTCGCGGACGCCGCCCCCAGGCCGCTCCCGGTCGAGGGTGCCGAAGAGGAGCGCCAGGTCGGCCACGCGCACCCCCTCGCCCTCCCCCGTCTCGGTCGGCGGCGGGCTCGGGTCGGTGCTCCCGGTCTGGGCCCGGGCGAGACCGGCCTTCACCTCCCGCTCCTTGACCGCGGCGTAGCGGCCGATCCACGGCTCCGCCGGGCAGCTCTTGCGCGCGAAGTGGCGGTGCTGGTAGGAGACGGCGATCCCGCCCAGGGCCGACGAGACCGGGTACTCGTGCCACGGCACCCGCGCCGCCTGGAGGACGGCGACGTCGAGCGCGACGCTCGCCGCCATCTGCGCGTCGGTGATCGCCTCCCCCTCGCGGGCGACGTGCTCCTTGCTGACCAACCGTTCGTTGATCGCGGCCGCCCCGAGGCGGCGGACGAACTCGATCCCCGGTCCCTCCAGCCCATCGGAGCCGCCGTTCGCCCAGCCGGCGCGGCGGCCCCCCCGCTCCGGGTCGCGCCAGTCGTTGAGGAGGCCGATCCGGCCGTCGCGGCCGATCACGGTGTCGACCAGGGCGTCGGCCTGCCGCTCGCCGCCGGTGGCGAAGAACGCGGCGTAGAACTCGGGGCTCCCCTCGCCGGCGGTGATGTGGTCGCAGACGCCGACGATCCGCCCGCCGCGGGGGGCGCAGCGGTCGAACCCGGCCCCCTCCCACGGTTTGGCGACCACCAGATCGACCATCGGCGGATAGGGAACCGGGTCCCAGCGCAGCGCCCCCCGCCGCTCCAGCGCCCGGTACCGCTCGGCGTAGCGCTCGACGAAGCGGGCGTACTCGGCCGGGTCGTTGCCGTCGCTGGCCGGCGCCCAGACGGCGAAGAGCTCGGGCAGGGTCCGGGTCGCGGCGTAGGGGCCGCCCGGGTCGAGCAGCCGCTCGACGCCGGCACCGATCCCCGCCGCATAGGCGGGGAACCGCGCCCAGCCGCCCGAGCCGTCCCGCGCCTTGAGCGAGAGCGGGTTGCGCAGCGCCGCCGCGACGACGCCCGTATCGGTCCCGTACTGCTGCTCCTTGGCCAAGATCGCCAGCACGAGCCGGCCGAGGCCGCGGCCGTTGACCGCCGCCGCGACGGCCCCCAACTCGGCCATCAGCGGCGAGGCGCGGCGCCGCAGCTCCGCCTCGACCACCTCCGGCGTCGTGTCACCGATCCCTCGCCAGTCATCAAGGAAGGGCATGGAATCTCCTTTCTGCAGGAACAGAGACGTCAGGCGTCAGGCATGGCGTGCGACAGGCCAACTGGCAACTGGCAACTGGCAACTGCCGTCTGCCGTCTACGTCTCCACCAACGTCAACGCCACCACGCTCTCCCCCCAGCGGCCGGCGTCGGCCGGTTTCGGCACCTCCTCGGCGATGGCCGCGACTCTGACCAGATAGGTGCGTTCGGTGGCGTCGTAGTCGACATCGCGGAAGGGGAGCGGCGCACCGCTCTCCCAGGCCGCCCAAAGCTCGGCGGCGAGCTGGCGACCGTCCCGCGGCAGGGTGCCGCCGTCGCGCCCGACCCGGCGATCGCCAGCGAGCACCGCGAAGCTCCACCGCCGCCGCGTCGAGGCCGGCACGATCGGCTCGTGGTCGACCCAGACGCCGGCCAGGGTCGGCGCCCAGTCGACCACCCCCTCCCAGCGGACGCGCACCTGCACCCAGGCGCCGACCGTCCCCGCCGGCAGCGCCGCCTCCAGCTCGCGGGTCCGCTCCCCCGGGTCGGTCGCGGTCGCGGTCGCGGCCGTGGTCCAGGTCCGGCCGCCGTCGAGCGACCAATCGAGCGCCAGCGTCACCGGCGCGGTGCCGGCCGGGTTGCCCCTCCCCTCGGGGGCGGCGAAGACGGCGCCGACCCCCCGCCAGGCCTTCGGCGCCCCCCGTGCCCCGGCGTCGAGCAGGGAGCTGACCCACTCCCCCCGCCCCCGGTAGGCGTGGAGCGCGGGCGAGCGCCAGACGAGCCGGAAGAGGTCCTGGGTCGTCGACCCAGCCCGGAAGAGGAGGAGGTCGCGGCCGCCGGCACCCCCGACCGCCGTCGGCCAGCAGCGCTCCTCCCCCGGCGGCGCGACCTGGAACCGCCACCAGCCGGCGCCGTCGCAGGCCCACCCCTCCGAGCCCCCCTCGCGTGGCTCGACGGCGACGATCAGGTAGCCGCCGGCGACGCAGCCGCCGAGGCAGCGCCGCCCGACCGGTCCCACCCGCCGCCAGCCGCTCCCCGCCTCCGGCGCCCACTCGACGACCCCGCCCGCCAACCAGGTGTAGAGCCGGCCGCCGTAGCCGAGCAGAAAGGCGAAGTCGTCCCCCGCCGTCCAGGTCCCGTGGCTGAAGACCGGCTCTAGCTCGCCCCGCCAGTCGGCGGGGACGCCGGAGGCCCCTTCGTTCCAGTCGCCCCCGAACAAGAAGAGACTCTGGCGGGTGGCGACGACGATCTTGCCGGCGAAGAGCCCGAGGTTGGCGATCGGGGCGTCGGCGTAGCGCTGCCGGAACTGGACGGTGCCGTCGAACTTGTCGACGCTCAGGCGGAGCGCGAAGTTGTCGTTCGCCTTCCCCGTGCCGAAGACGACCTGCCCCCGGTAGCCGACCCCGATCACCCCCTTCTCGCCCGCGATCCAGGGGTTGCTGACCGCGCCGGTCGCGCTGTTGTAGCGGCGGATCGCGGCGCCCGCCCCGACGAAGATCAGCAGATCGTCCTTGTAGCGCGACAGCCCGCTGATCGGCCCGACCCCGCTCAGATCGGCCGCGACCGTGAAGCCGCTCCACTCCGCGGCGCCCAACGCCGGCGAGCGGTAGAGGCGGGGACCGAGCGCGACGTAGCAGGCATCCCCGACCACCAACCCCGGCACCGGCGTCGCCGCGCTCGCCAGATCACTCACCCCGCCAGATGCGGTCGCCTCGGCCGGCCACGGCTCGATCCCCGGCCCCCGGTAGACCGGCCCCACCCCGAGACCCTCCCACCCCCGGTCCGCCCCGGCACCGGCATCCGCCACCGCCT
>JBBSNJ010000464.1:0-3682 GCA_038232775.1 Thermomicrobiales bacterium | reverse complement strand
GGGGGGGGGGGTCCACCCCCGTGGTTTGTTTGGGGGGGGTTGTGTGGGGGGGGGGGGGGGGGGGGGGGGGGTCTTGGCGTCGCGGGGGGGGGGGGGGGGGGGGGGGGGGGGGGGGGGGGGGGGGGGGGGGGGGGGGGGGGCCCGGCGCCGGAGTCCGTCCGCGCGTCCCTGGCGGGGGAGCGAGAGCGCCTGTTGGCCGACGAGCGCTGGCGGGAGGCGGCGGCGTCGGGGGTGGTCGCGGCCGAGGCGGAGCGGGAGGTGGCGGCGGCGGCGATCGTGGCGGCGGCTGGCGGCTGAGGCAGGGCTTACGACAAGGCCAACGACACCCGAAGGGCATCGTCGATCGCCGCCATCGTCGCCGTTGCGACCGCGCCGATCCTCCCGTCCAGCCGTTCTTTCGCAACGGCGATGATCTGCTCGCACACGACGACGCTCTCGCGAGCGAGGCCGTTCGCCTGCTCAGGCTGGACCCGGACGTGGACCGGGTAGGCGCGCCGCGGGATCCGGCTCGTCACCGGAGCGACGATGACGATCGCGGAGAACCGGTTCCCGACGTCGTTGGAGACGACCAGACCCGGCCTCCGCCCGGCCTGCTCACTCCCGCGCGTCGCTCCGAAGTCGACCCAGTAGAGGTCACCGCGCCGCGGCGTCGTCCCATGGGTTGGCAAGGACCACCTCCGCCGCGGCCGGCAGGTAGAGCTCGATGTCGTCGTAGAAGCCGTCTTCGGTCAGTTCTCGGTAGGCTCGTTCGAGTTCCGCCTCCAGGCGACGTCGCCGCTCCTGCTCGATCAAGTCCGAGACGAGGGCGCTGCGGCTCGTCCGGTCCGCCTCGGTCCAGGCGTCGAGCTGGTCGGCGAGGTCGGACGGGAGCGAGACCGAGACGTTGCGGTGGGCGCGGGCGACGGCCATGGGGGTGGCTCCTTGGGCACGAACCGGGAGCGTCGGGTGGTGCAGGGGAGTCTTCCGGCGCGGGGAGCGACTGTACCACGAACGCTGAGAGCGGTCCTGGGAGAGCCGCTAGGAGGGCATCCCCGACGAGGCGAGGCGGGGCACGGCGAGCGCTAGCGCCGCGGCGTCCGGCGGCTGGCGACCTCCCTTACTCCGGATGGTCTCCCGCCGCTGGGGCCGGGTGGAGCCAGGGGGTGTGGGTGACGGCGACGAGCAGCCCCTCGGGGCCGAGGAGGCGGGCGACGGTTTGGCCCCAGGGTTCGGTCTTGGGGCCGGCGAGGAGGCGGTGGCCGGCCGCGGTCATCTCGCCGGCGGCGGCGGTGACCGCGGCGGCGTCGGCGACGTCGAACTCGAGACTGCCCTGGGGGACGGGGAGGTCGTCCGGCCAGGTCGGTTCGCCGAAGCAGGACTCGGCGGCGGCGGCGAGGGTCCAGAGCCCGAAGTGCTTGACGCCGGGGAGGTCGTCGGTCATCGGGTAGTCGCCTTCGCCGAGGGGGAGGCCGAGGGTTCGCTGGTAGAAGCGCCGGGCCTCGTCCAGGTCGCGGACGATCGGGGCGAAGCCGGCGACGAAACGGATCTGCATGGGTCTCCTCCATCGAGCATCGACCATTGAACGCGCCGAAGGTTTTTTTTGGAACGTCGCGCCGCTCTCGCTTGGCGTCCGCGACGTCGGAATGAGGCGGATGTCGCCCCGTCTCGACGGGATCGGGCGACGCAGGCGTCGCCCCTCCGGGACGGGGCGGCGGTTCAGTCTTGACGCACCATTAGCGACCGTGGCGGGAGGCCGCCTCGCGAGCCTTGCGGTCGGGGGTGAAGGTCCACCAGGGGCGGGCGGGGGCGCCGTCGGCGAAGGCGATCGCCGCGGCGAAGACGTCGCGGACGCAGGGGTCGTGGCGCCGGCAGTCGAGGCGGCAGAGTGCGTCGTAGAGGGCGTCCGGGTCGCGCCCGGCCAGATCGGTCGGGCAGGCGAGGCCGAGCCGCATCAGGTCGTCGGCGATGGCGGGGCCGACATTGGGCACCGCTTGCAGCCGCCCGCTGATCGCTCGCTGCTCGGGCGAATAGTGGGCGAAACGCTGGGCCGTTCGGGGTGTCATCGGCACCTGTCCCTCCTGGCGGCGGAGTCGTGGTCGCCGCCGAGGCCACCTTACGACGGAGAGGGTGACACCATCTCGTCACCGTTCGCTGGGAGGGGTGCCGATTCGCACCCCGCGCCGGCGCGGTAGCGGGCCGCGGTGGCGACGGCCCGTTCGTGGACGAGCCGGCGCAGCGCGGGTGGGGCAAGGGCGACGGCAGTCGGGCCGAGGGCGTGCAGCTCGCGGGCGTAGTAAGGGAGCTCGGCCGGGGGGCAGCGGAAGCGCAGCTCCCAGGTGTCGGCATCAAGCCGGGCGAAGCGGCCGGCCCAATTCGACGCATCCTCGGCCAGGCGAACCCCGGCGTAAGAGAGGCGGACGACGACCTCGGGGTGGGCGGGATCGTCGTAGGCGGGGCGGGGGCGGGCGGCGGCGGTGACCGCGGCCCCGGCGCCGGGCGGGGGGGCGACGGGTGCGACTGCGCGGAGGCGGTCGAGCCGGTAGACGCGCTCGTCCTCGGCCTCCAAGGAGACGGCGCGGCAGTACCACCGGCCCTCCTCGGCCCAGAGGCGGCGCGCCAGCAGATGGTGGGTGGCGGGACGGCGCAGCGAGTGGTACTCGACGCGGAGCCAATGACCGGTCCGGATGGCGTCCCGGATGGCGTGGAAGTGGTCGGGCGGTGGGGAGCGCGGGGGAACCACCTCAATCGTGGTCAGGTCGTCCTCGGCGGCGGCCACGACGTCGGGTCGGAGGGCGGCGCGCAGCTTCTCCTCGGCGGCTCGGCGGGGTTCGCCGAACGGGGAGTTGGGGGCGTGACCGAGGCCGCCCAGGGCGAGGAGCAGCAGGGCTGCCTCGGCAGTGGAGAAGCGGAGCGGGGGGAGCCAGAAGCCGTCCGCCAGGGAGAAGCCGCCGCCGGGACCGGGGAGGGCGACGACCGGGACGCCGACCTGGCCGAGGGCGTCGAGGTCGCGGAGGATGGTGCGACGGGAGACCTCGAAGCGGTCGGCGAGCCGGGCGGCGGTTTGGCGACCGCCGCGGAGGGCGAGGATGATGGCGAGGAGGCGGTCGGTGCGGGTCATCGGCGCTCCCGAGGGTCGTGGATGGCGGGTGGTGGCGGGATCGTCGTGGTCGGCGTCGGCGCCCGGCCCGGAAGCACCCGTGCGGGGGCGACGAAGCCGATGGAAACCGGCTGTACCGCGGGGCGAGGGGGGGTGGTCGCCCAGCCTGCGCGGCGGGGCAGAGGCGGACGGCGATACGGGGCCAAGGATTCTGGCTCTGGCCCTCGGGTAGGACGGTCGGCGGTGAGGGAAGGGGAGGGGAGGGGTTCTGTTCTTGGCCGGCGGGACGGGGGCGGACTTCCTTGTGTCCGGGGGCCGACGACCGGACCCCTTGGAACGAATGTTCCCGTGGATCGGGAGCAGCGTCAAGCCGCTCAATTCGGCCAAAGGGTTGGCCGCCCGATCCAGAATGGGGGGCTGAGCGCCTTGGCGGGGGGAGTGGGTGATCGCGGACGGTGGGCTGCGGCGGGCGGGGGGGGCGCGCGCCCCCCCCGCCCCCGGGGGCCGCGCGGGCCCCGCGGGCGCGCGCGGCGGGGCGCCCGGGCGGCGCCCCCCCCCCCAGGGGGGGGGGCGGCGCGCGGGGCGCGGGGGCGCGGCGCCCCCCGC
>JBBSNJ010000463.1:0-3683 GCA_038232775.1 Thermomicrobiales bacterium | reverse complement strand
TCGGCTTCATCCAGCTCGACGGGCGGCGGACGCTCGACCCGGTCAAGGACGGCTTGCAGGCGGTCGTGGCGCCGGCGGTCGAGACCGTCGGCGGGCTGGTTCCCGACCGCGGGAACGACTCGGCGCTGGAGCGGGAGCTGGAGGACGTCAAGACCGAGCGCGACCAACTACAGGCCCAGATCGCGGCCAACGAGGAGCAACTGCGCGAGATCGACGATCTGCGCTTGCAGGCCGGACTCGCCCAAGACGAGCCGTCGCTGCGGTCCATCCCCGCCCGCGTCCTCGGCTCCGATCCCTCCGGCCAGGAGCTCTTCGTCACGATCAACAAGGGGAGCGGCGACGGCATCGCCGAGGGGATGGCGGTCACCGCCCGCGGCCCGAACTTCGTCGGCTTGGTGACCGACGTCGCGGAGCACACCGCCCGCGTCACCCTCCTGATCGACCGCTCGCAGGCGGTCGCCGCCAAGACCCAGGGCGGGGCCGACGGGATCGTCTACGGGATGTCGCGGATCGGCAGTTGGCTCGAGCTGCGCCACCTCAACACCGACACCCGGATCGCCAAGGACGAGCTCGTCCTGACCGCCGACAACGAGGCGATCAACACCGCCGGCGTCCCCGGCGGCCTGATCATCGGCCGCGTCGACCGCGAGATCGAGGCCGAAGGCCAGGGGGACTCGCGGACGGTCGAGGTCGTCCCCGACATCGACTACGAGCGGCTGGAGGTCGTCGCCGTCGTCCAGGTCGATGGCGGGTAACGGCCGGGCACCGGCGGCGCGGCCCGACCCGCGCCTGGGGGCCGCCCTGGCGGCCGCGAAGCTGACCGGGGTCGCGATCCGCCGCCTCGGCCGGGGGGGCGGCACCGCCGCCCCCGGTCTGGTCGCCGACCGGCTCGACCCCGCCCTCCTCTCCAAGGTGGCCGCCCGCCTCCCCGGCGGGGCGGTCGTCGTCGCCGGCACCAACGGCAAGACGACCGTCTCCCGGATGCTGGCCGACATCCTCGAGGCGGACGGCCGCCGGGTGGCCCACAACCGCTCGGGCTCGAACCTGGTGCGGGGGGTCGCCGCCGCCTTCGCCGAGCGCGCCTCGCTGCTCGGCGACCCGCGGGCCGACGTCGGCGTCATCGAGAGCGACGAGGCCGCCTTCCCCGAGATCGTGCGCCGCGTCCGCCCCCGCCTGGTCCTGCTCAACAACCTGTTCCGTGACCAGCTCGACCGCTACGGCGAGCTGAACGCGATCGCCGCCCGCTGGCGACCGGCCCTGGCGGCGCTGCCGGCGGCGGCGACCGTCGTCGTCAACGTCGACGATCCGACCCTGGCCGAGATCAGCGAGGGGTTGGCGGCGCGGCGGCTCCCCTTCGGCCTGGCCGAGCCCGACCCCCGGCACCACCTGGCCGCCCTCCCCCACGCCGCCGACGCCGCCGTCTGCCGCCGCTGTGGCCACGACCTGGTCTACGCCGCGCTCTACTCCGCCCACCTCGGCGACTGGCACTGCCCCAACTGCGGCGCCAGCCGGCCACCGCTGGCGGCCCGCGGTCGGGACATCCACCTGGACGGGGTCGAGGCGCTGCGGTTGGCGGTCGAGGTGGTGCCCGCCCCGGGCCCCTCCCAGGACGGGGAGTCCGAAGGGCGCCGCCTCGAGATCGCGGTCGGGGTGCCCGGTCTCTACAACGCCTACAACGTGGTCGGCGCCGTCGCGGCTGCTTCGGCGCTGGGGGTGGCGCCGGCGACGATCGTCCGCGCCTTGGGCGGCTTCCGGGCGGCGTTCGGGCGGATCGAGCGGGTGGCGTTCCGGGGGCGGACGCTGGTCGTGGCACTGGTCAAGAACCCGGTCGGCTTCAACGAGACGCTGCGGATGCTGACCGGGGGCGGGGCCGGCCTCGCCGTGCCGACCCTGATCGCGATCAACGACCTCGACGCCGACGGGCGGGACGTCTCCTGGCTCTGGGACGTCGACTTCGAGATCCTGGCCGAGGGGGAGGCGCCCCTGGCGACGACCGGCATCCGGGCGGCCGACATGGCCACCCGGCTCAAGTACGCCGGCGTCCCGCCCGAGCGGCTGCGGCTGCTCGACCCCGACCTGGCGAAGGGGCTGGCGGCGTTCGTCGAGACGGTGCCGGAGGGGGGGACGGCCTACGTCCTGCCGACCTACACCGCGATGCTCGGCCTGCGCCGGACCTTGGCCCAGCTGGGGGCGATCGAGAGCTTCTGGCGGCAGTGAGCCAGCGGCCGGCTCAAGGGAACTACCGCGGTGCGGGCACAACTGGATCCCCAACGCTCACCCAAGCGGACCCGCCGCGTTGGATTGGGTAGAAGCCGAGCCTACTGCCGTCGAGGAAGGCGAGATCCTCGGTATCCAAGCAGTCCGGGCGAGGACCATCGTGGAAGCGAAGCGCAGAGCGGGCGACTTCGGGGCAGGCGGTGGCGGCGACCAGCGCCTCGATTCGGCTTCGGTTCGCGTACGCCGTCTGAATCTCGACCCCGTCGACGGGGCCGTCTGGGCTGATTGTGGCGGCGTTCGCGACCAGGACATTGTCCCGGGCCAGCCCGTCCCCCAGATGATCGCCAAACCGCTGCGGCATCCTCCGATAGTGCAACGTGAAGCAGACCGAGATGACGTGGGTGCCCCGGCGGTTCGTGGGGGCGAGGTAGTGGAGGTGATGCACGCCGGGCGCGTCCTGCCCGATTTCGGTCTGGCCACCAACTCCGCCGTCGTCGAGGAGGAGCGATAGCTCCATCAACAGAGAGCGGGATCGCCGTTTCGGCGCGGCGCGGTGCCGGCCCTGAGCCTTGCCCGCTGGATGTGAAGCCGGACCATTGCTCCAATCGGTTGCCGATGGCCTCCTCGCGGTTCGCCCGCGATCGACACGCCCCCGCCGCCGGGGCAGGCTGACCATCCGCCAGTCAGGCGACCATTCCACACCATTCCAAAACGAAGCCGCCGAGGACCTTCGCCGTCGGCACGAGCGACCGCAGGTCGAGCCACTCGTCGGCCGCGTGTCCGTTGGCGCCGGCCGCCCCGTAGCACCCGGCCGGGACGCCCGCGAAGTTGTAGTACCGCATGTCGTTAATCGAGGTGCCGACGACCGGGCGCATCGGCTCGCCGGTGACACGCTGGTGGTGGGCCCCGAGCAGGCGCACCGATGGCTCGTCGAGCGCCACGGTCGAGCCGCGACTCTTGAAGCCGTCGTAGGTGACGAGCGGCGGGTGCTCCCGCAGCCAGTCGTCCTCGCCGGCGGCGCGGCGCACCGTCTCCTCGACCACGGCCCGCATCTCACCGACCGTCTGGTCGGGGAAGAAGCTGAGGCGGCAGTGGAGCTCGCAGGCGCCGGGGACGGTGCTCGGCCAATCGCCCCCTTGGATCACACCGACGTTGAGGTTGATCGGGTGCTCCACGCCTGCCCAGAGCGGGTGGCGGGCTTGGTTCAGGCGGCGGTCGAGATTTTCGAGCGCGCGGATGATGGGGACGGCCTTGGCGATCGCGTTGACGCCTCGCCAGGCCTGCATGGCGTGCCACGACCGGCCCGCGATCGCCACCTTGAACCAGAGGACCCCCAGGTGGGCATGCGTGAAGACGCCGCACTCGGGCTCGGTCACCACCGCCGCGTCGGCCAGGTGGCGGAGGCTGGCGGCGAGCGCCCCGTTGCCAGTGCACTCCTCCTCGATCACGCTGTGGACGATCAGGTC
>JBBSNJ010000462.1:0-3684 GCA_038232775.1 Thermomicrobiales bacterium | reverse complement strand
GTCAACAAGCTGCGCGGTGGCCTCAAGATCGCCGCCGTCAAGGCGCCGGGCTTCGGTGATCGCCGCAAGGAGATGCTGCGCGACATCGCGGTGCTGACCGGCGGCCAGGTGATCTCGGAAGAGGTCGGCCGGCGGCTCGACAGCGTCGACATCGCGGACCTCGGTCGGGCGCGCCGGGTCGTGGCGACGAAGGACGACACCACCTTCATCGAGGGCGCTGGCGACGAGACCGCGATCAAGGGTCGGATCGAGCAGATCCGGGCCCAGGTCGAGACGACGACCTCCGACTTCGACCGCGAGAAGCTGCAGGAGCGGCTGGCCAAGCTGGCCGGCGGCGTGGCGGTGATCAAGGTCGGGGCCGCCACCGAGACCGAACTCAAGGAGAAGAAGCACCGGGTCGAGGACGCGCTGAGCGCGACCCGGGCCGCGGTCGAGGAGGGGATCGTGCCGGGCGGCGGCGTGACCCTGATCAACGCGGTGCCGGCGCTCGATTCGGTCCAGGCCGAGGGGGACGTCAAGACGGGCGTCAACATCCTGCGGCGGGCGCTCGAGGAGCCGCTGCGCGGCATTTCGGCCAACGCCGGGCGCGACGGCGCGGTCGTGATCGAGATGGTGCGTCGGGCGCAGAAGGAGCAGGGCAACCAGAGCGTCGGCTATGACGTCCTCTCCGAGCAGTACACCGACATGGTCCAGGCGGGGATTATCGACCCGGCCAAGGTGACCCGGTCGGCGGTCGAGAACGCGGCCAGCATCGCCGGGATGATCCTGACGACCGAGGCGCTGATCTCCGACAAGCCGGAGGAGAAGGGCGCTGGCGCCGCGATGCCGGGCGGCATGGGCGGCGGGATGGACTACTAAGACGAGATCCGGGTGAGGGCTTCCGGTTGCCGCCAGAAGCCCTTACCCCCAACCCCTCTGCCGCGCACGGGAGAGGGGAGGCGGTCGAGCGCCCGATAGTGGCACGGCTCGACCAGGCTTCGTCTTAGGCCCGATCCACTCGGCCCCGACGGCCGAACTGAGCGCGAAGAGGCCCGGCCGCGAGGCCGGGCCTCTTCGCGTCTGCTGAAGGTAGCGGGGACGAAAGAACCGTCGTCGAGAGCGGCCGGCGGAGCACGCTGCTGAAACGGGGGAGACTTGGCTGGTCGGCTCTGCGCGATGCGGCAGGTGATACGGAATCCGCTTGATCGATTCGGTTTGCCGGAGAGCGGCCCTCACCCTCGACCCGCTTCCTCCTGTCCGGTGCGCGGGAGCGGGGAGAACCCTCACCAGCCGAAAGGGGGAGGGTTCAACTGGACTCCGTATGAGGCACTTTCCGTTGGACCCGCGTTTCCGGCGGCGCTCGATCAGCTCGATTTGGGTGCTGAGGAAAGGTCGTCTCCGGAGTCGGGAGTGTCGTCGTCGGGTTGATCGCCGAACATGGGGGTCAGGATGCGGGGGAAGACGCGCCGGCCGTACTGCTCGATGATGATGGCCTGCGTCGGGCAGGCGCGGGCGCCGGCGAAGAGTTGCTCGACGGTCGCCTCCTCCTCGTGCTCGAGGACGGCGACTCCGGTCTCTTCGTCGAGGACGTAGACACCGGGGGCCGCGGTCGTGCATTTGGCGTTGGCGATGCAACGGCGGGCGTCGATGGTGACCCGGAGGCCGCGCTTCTGGAATTCGGACATCTCTCTCTCTCTTTTCGGGGCCAGGGCGAGCGCCCGGCGTGAGCCACGGACCACACGGCCGCGGTCTTCGGCTGGTGGGGTCAGCGTACCAGCCGGACCGCGCTCGGCACCGGGGAGGTCGGGCATCGGGGAACGGCCATGGTGGCGCCGATGGCGCAGTTGGACGCATTGGTCAGCGACACGGGTCGGGAGCTGCTGGACCGCCTGGCCGGCGAAGACGGGGGAAATCAGGAGCTGCTTCGCCTGGCGGAGGCTCTGCGACGCGACTATCCGGCCGAGCTGGTGGCCGCGGCGATGACCCTCCGCGAGCTGCGGCTTCGGGCGCGGGTGAAGTTCGAGCGGGCCGACGACATGTACTTCACGCGGGCGGGGTTGGAGCAGGGGTCAGGGGAGCGGCTGTCGCGGCACCGGGCCGCGCGTTTCCGGGGCGCGGGGCCGTTCGCGGACCTGTGCACGGGAATCGGCGGCGATTTGATCGCGCTGGCGGGGGAAGACCGGACGCTCGCCGTCGACCGCGATCCCCTCCACCTGCGGATGGCGGTGCTGAACGCCGCCGTTTACGGGGTCCGGGACGCGGTCCGGGCGTGGGAAGGGGACGTTCGTTGGGCCGCTCTCGACGCCATCGGCGCCATCTTCATCGACCCGGCGCGCCGAGACGAGCGGGGCCGGACGGGAGCGGGGCGGTCGGAGCCGCCGCTGGAGTGGTGCTTCGGTCTGGCGGAGCGGGTCGCTAAGGTGGGGATCAAGGCGGCGCCTGGAGTGGACCGGGACCGGGTGCCGGCCGGGTGGGAGCTTGAGTTCGTGGCGGAGGGGCGAGAGCTGAAGGAGGCGGCCCTGTGGTCGCCGGCGCTGGCGACCAGCGCGCGGCGGGCGACGATCCTGCCCGGAGGAGAGACGCTGGTGGCGGCGTCGGGGGAGCCGGTGGCGATCCGTGCCCCGGGGGAGTTCCTGTACGATCCGAATCCGGCGGTGACGAGGGCGGGGTTGGTCGAAGAGCTGGCGCGGGCGATCGGGGGCTGGAAGATCGACCGGTTGATCGGGTTCGTCTCGAGCGACGAGGCGTTCGGGTCGCCGTTCGCGCGAACGCTGCGGATCGTCCGGTCGATGCCGTGGCACCTAAAGCGGATCGCGGCCGAGCTGCGCGGCTTGGACGTCGGGGCCGTGGACATCCGGCGGCGGGGGCTGGCGGGCGACGTCGAGGAGGTCCGGCGCCGGCTGCGGTTGGTCGGGAGCCGGCGGGTGACGCTGGCGATGACGAGGGTCGACGACCGGCCGTGGTGCTTGATCTGTGAGGATGTCCCGGCGTCGGCAGAGTAACGTCAAGCACGCCTTTCGGCCGTTTCGTGGAACGCCGCCTGCTCGCCCGAGAGGCGGCGGGGACATGGTTCCGCCCCGCCGTCGGCGGACGGTGAGAGCGACGGTCCGGAGGGGGGAGCCGGTTCGACGACGGTTTGGGTCGAATCGGCGGCGGTGCGGACGGCGGGACTCGAACCCGCACGGGGCTTGCGCCCCAACGGTTTTTAAGTTCGCTGCTACCCCGTCCGTGGGCATCCGCCACGGTCCAATATCCCCATTCAGCCGCCGTTTTCTCCGCCGCCCCGTCCGCCCCCGTCCGCCGTTATTCGCGGGCTTTGGGGTAGTTTTGGGGTAGTGGTCGGGGCCAACTCGCGGTCAGCCGTGGAGCGCCAGCGGGCTTTGTTTGCGTGAAAGCTCCGGCGCTTGGTTGCCCGTCGCCGCTCCTCGCGGCAGGCGTCGCAGTGGCGCTGCCGACCGACCACCGGATCGGCGCACCCTGGGGTTCCGCACGCTCCGGCGCCGCCCTCTCCCCCGGCCATGTCGATCTGGAACTGGACGAAGAGCGCGTCCAAGAGCGTCCCCACTTGGAACACGAGCGCCCCTGGCCGGGCCGGAAGCACGCGGGGGGAGACGCGGTTCTTGAGCTTCTCGTCGACCGCTTCGCAGACGAACCACCGCGCCGGTCCGAACAGGTCGCCGTCCCGCCAGCGTTCGGCGTCCGCTC
>JBBSNJ010000461.1:0-3697 GCA_038232775.1 Thermomicrobiales bacterium | reverse complement strand
TCACCGAGGGGCGCCTGATCGTCGAGTTGCGGCCGAGCGTCGTCGCCAACAAGGGAACCGCGATCGCCGAGCTGGTGGCCGAGCGCCACCTCCGGGGAGCGGTCTTCTTCGGCGACGACGTGACCGACGTCGACGGGTTCGTCGCTCTGCGGCGGCTGCGCGCGGGGGGCGAGATCGACGCCCTCTGCGTTGGGGTTCTGGCGGCTGAGACACCGCGGGCTGTGGTGGAGGCGATGGACGTCGGAATCGCTGGGGTCGGCGCCACCGTCGCGCTGCTGGTGGCCGTCGCCGACGCGCTGGAGGCGGAGGCGGCCGGGTCCAACTCCACCGGCGGCTGATCGGACGGGGGTGGGCAGCGCTGCGCCCGGATGGACCCCGCGGCCGGCGCCGTTTTCGGGGTTGGGGGTCGGGTTCGGCGCCGTGCCGGCGACCGCTAGCCCCCGAGGTGGCGCGACCTTCAGCGCGAAGCGGTCAGTTCGATCTCGAAGATGCGCGGCCAAAGCTTGCCGGTGACGAAGATGCGGCCGGTGGCCGGGTCGTGGGCGATGCCGTTCAGGACAACGGCCCGCCGCGCGCCAGACCCGAGGAGGCCGGTCAGGTTGATCCAGCCGGTGACGCGGCCCGTCGCCGGGTCGATGCGGGCGATGAAGTCGGACTGCCAGGCGTTGGCCCAAATCTCACCGTCGACGTACTCCAACTCGTTGAGGTAAGGGATCGGCTGGTCGTCGTCGCGGACGTCGAGGGCGCCGATCTCGGCGAAGGTTTCGGGGTCGCGGAAGACGAGCCGGCTCGTGCCGTCGCTCATGATCAGGCGCTCCCCGTCGGTGGTCAGACCCCAGCCTTCGGTCGGGTAGCTGAAGGTGCCGAGGGGGTCGAACGTCTCGCGGTCGTAGACGAAGGCCGTCTGCGTTTTCCAGGTGAGCTGGTAGATGCGGTCGCCCAGGAGGGCGATCCCCTCGCCGAAGTACTCGGGAGCCAACGCGCGCGATTGGAGCACCTCGCCGGTCGCGAGATCGACCCGGCGGAGCGTCGATTCCCCGTAGCGCCCGGTCCCCTCGAAGAGGACGCCGTCGGCGTAGACCAGGCCCTGGGTGAAGGCGCCGCGGTCGTGGTGGTACTCGTTGACGACGCGGTAGCCGGAGATCGGCGCGGTCGGGATGATCTGGCTGGCGGGCGTCCCCGGCTGACTGGCGGCGGCGGTCGCCGCCGGGGCGGTGGGGGAGGCGGGCTGGGCGACGGCGGGGGCCGTACCGCCGACGGCGAGCGCGACCAGCGCGCTCACGAAGAAGAGTCGATAGCGCACCGTGGTTGGCCTCCTTGCTCGGCGCGGCGGACGATGCGCCCGACGCTTCCCGTGGGCGGGAAACGGTATGGGATCGGGCCGGCGCTGACAAGGCCCCGGCGGGCGCCGGGGCGACGGCACCGGCGATCCGGCAGCGGGGCGCGCTCGCGGCGCGGCCGCCGCGAGCTCTGGCGGCCGGAGCCCACGCGCCGAGCGAGAGCGTCCGCCTCCCGGCGTCGTGCTCGCGCCGCCGGCGCCCCGCGTGGCCCGCCGGCGACCGCGGTGACGCGACGGGGTCCGGCGCTATCGGGCGGCCGCCTCGTTGTCGCCCGCGGGAGCGGCGGCCGGGGCGGTGCCGGGCTCGCCGGCGAGTCCGCTGTCGCGCAATGCCCGTTCGACCCGGCCCTGGGTGACGGCCATCGTCACGTCGCCGCGGGTCCGCTCCAGCACCGCGCGTAAGGCGTCGGTGGTGCGGCGGAGCCCGCCGGTGATCGCGTCCGGGAAGTCGACGGTGACGAGGGCGCCGTAGATCTCGTCCATTGCGCCGAGCAGCGCCTCAGCCGCCGCCAGGTCGCCGCGGCGGAGGCGATCGAGCGCGTCGAGCCGCAGCTCGCTGCCCGCCTCGGCCAGGCCGTTGAGGAAGGCGGCGTCCTCGACCGCCAGCTCGGCCGGGGTGGGGAGGGGGCGGTCGGCGACGGCGGCGAGGGTGATCGCCGCCTCGGCCACCTCCTTGGCGGCGTCCTGGACGTAGCCCGCCCAGTAGAGATTGGGGTAGGGGGCGAGGTTGTGGCTCAGGCCGGCGAGGCGGGCGCGGGCTTCGGCGAGGAGCCGCTCCGCCTCGGCCAGCTCCCCGCGGTGGGCGGCGCGGATGCTGTTGGCTGCCAGCCGGACCAGTTGCCGCCCTTCGCCGAGGGCGCGGTCGCGGCTGGCGTTGATCGCCTCGAAGCGGCCGATGATCTGCTCCGTGATCTCGGTCAGGGGCGTGCGCTCGGTCATCGTGATGCTCCTGCCTCGGCCCCCCCGCGGCGGCCGTTGTCGGTGCCCCGCCGCCTCCGACTCGGTCGCGGACGGCGGCTCCTCCGCCCTCGGTCGCGCTCCGGTTGAGCCGGGAAGACGCCGAGGGCTGCGGTGCTCGACGCTATTTGACACCCTTTCGCGGCCACTGGTAGACTCCGCGACGTGCTGGTACCGTGGGGCGACTGTCTCGTGGTGGTTGGCGCGAAGCGATAGCCGGGCGATGCCCGGCTGGCGTCGAGCGGGAGTAGTAGGCCCGTCCGTCAGCGAGTCGCCGGGTGGTGCGAGGCGACGATCAGGGCCGAACTCGCCCGTGAGCCGCGGCGGTGAAGGACGCTCGTCCTCAGCCGTCGCCGGGTCGCCTCCGTTAACGGGCTCCGAGCGGATCGCCGCCGCGGCGGGCGCGGGCGTTCGGGTCATCACCGCGGGGCTGTAGCTCAGCTGGGAGAGCACGACACTGGCAGTGTCGGGGTCAGGGGTTCGAGTCCCCTCAGCTCCACCGGACGGATGACCCAGCGCCCGCGGCGCGGGCGGGGCGATCAAGCAGGGTGGTACCGCGGGAGCGCCGTCGACGGCCTTTCGTCCCTGAGGGGGCGGAGGGCTTTTTTGTGTCCCCCCGGCCGGCGCCGGCGGCGAACGATGGAGCGGAGCACGGGCATGAGCGTGGCAGAGGATCGGGAGACCGTGATCGAGCGGGGCCAGGGCCGAGCCGGGGAGCGGGATCGCGACCGCTACGACGCGGCGCTGATCGAACCCAAATGGCGGGCGCGGTGGGAGGCGGACGGCCTCTACCGGACGAAAGACGACGCGCCGGGGCCGAAGTGGTACTCGTTGACGATGTACCCCTATCCCTCGGGGATGCTCCACATCGGCCACTGGTACGCCTTCGCGGTGCCGGACGTCTTCGCCCGGCGGCAGCGGATGGCGGGCTTCAACGTCCTCTTCCCGATGGGGTTCGACGCCTTCGGCCTGCCGGCCGAGAACGCCGCGATCCGGCACGGCGTCCACCCCGCGATCTGGACGGCCGACAACATCCCCACGATGCACGCCCAGTACGATTTGATGGGGGCGATGATCGACTGGTCGCGGGAGGTGGTGACGTGTAACCCGGACTACTATCGCTGGAACCAGTGGCTCTTCCTGCGGATGCTGGAGCGGGGGTTGGCCTACCGGGCCAAGGGCCCGGTCTGGTGGTGCCCGAACGACCAGACGACCCTGGCCAACGAGCAGGTGCTGGAGGTCGACGGCGGCCACGTCTGCGAGCGGTGCGGGGCCGCGGTCGCCAAGCGCGACCTGGAGCAGTGGTACCTGCGGATCACCGACTACGCCGAGGAGCTGCTGCGCGACGGCGAAGGGCTCGACTGGCCGGAGCGGGTCAAGACGATGCAGCGCAACTGGATC
>JBBSNJ010000460.1:0-3710 GCA_038232775.1 Thermomicrobiales bacterium | reverse complement strand
GCACCGGCGACCAGGGCTATCTCGACGCGGACGGCTACCTCTTCCTGACCGGCCGGCTCAAGGAGCTGATCAACCGGGGGGGCGAGAAGGTGGCGCCGCGGGAGGTCGAGGAGGCGCTGCTCGCCCACCCGGCGGTGGCCGAGGCAGTCGCCTTCGCCCTGCCGGACGCGCGGCTGGGCGAAGAGGTGGCGGCCGCGGTCGTCTGCCGCGCCGGCGAGGAGGCGGCCGAGACCGCGCTGCGCCGCTTCGTGGCCGAGCGCCTGGCCCCGTTCAAGGTGCCGCGCCGGGTCGTCTTCGTCCAGGCGCTGCCGAAGGGGGAGACCGGCAAGGTGCAGCGGATCGGCCTCGCCGACCGCCTCTGCCTCGGTGCCACGGCCGTTGATGGGCCGGTGGCGGCCGGGGCCGCGGTGGCGCCGCGGACGCCGGTCGAGGAGATCGTCGCGGCCGTCTGGGCCGAGGTGCTGGGGGTGGAGCGGGTGGGGGTGCTCGACGATTTCTTGGCGCTCGGCGGCGATTCGATCCTGGCGACGCAGGTCGTCGCCCGGCTGCGGGCGGCGCTCGGGCTCGACCTCTCGGTCGCGACCTTCTTCGAGGCGCCGACTGTGGCCAGCATGGGCGAGGTGATCGACGGCCTGCTGGCGCGGGACGAGGAGCGCGGGGCGGCGGGCTGATCGCCGGCGCGGCCGGGGGCGAAGCGGGGAGGGGGATGGGGAATGGGGATCGGGACCAAGCCCGCGGCGGCCCGGAGCGCGGCCAAGCCGGGCGAGCTCTCGCCGGCGGCGCGGGCGCTGCTGGAGCGGCGTCGGGGGAGTGGGGCGGGCGCGGGGGCGGCGATCGGGCTCCGGGTGGCGGGGCTCGACCCGCTCCCCCTCTCCCTGGCCCAGCAGCGGCTCTGGTTCCTGGAGCGGCTGCACCCGGGCGGCGCGGCCTACAACGTGCCGCTGGCGATCCGTCTCCGGGGCTCCCTCAAGGTCGAGCTGCTGGAGCGCGCCCTCGGCGACCTCGTCCGCCGGCACGAAGCGCTGCGGACGGTCTTCCCGGAGCGGGACGGAGAGCCGGCGCAGGTGGTCCTCGACCCCGCGCCCGGCGGCGTTCCCCTGCCGATGGTGCGGCTCAAGGGCAAGCTGCAAAAGGGGGAGGAGACGGCCGAGCAGCGGGAGGCCTACGTCCGCCTGCGGCTGCTCGAGGAGGCCCGCCGCCCCTTCGACCTCGATCGCGGCCCGCTGCTGCGCGCGGTGCTCCACCGGCTCGACCGGCTCGACCACCTGCTGGTGGTGACGATGCACCACCTCGTCTCCGACGCCTGGTCGTCGGGCATCCTGGCCCGCGAGCTGGGGGCTTTCTACACCGCCTTCTCGGCCCGGCGGCGACCGCCGCTGCCGGCGCTGCCGATCCAGTACGCCGACTACGCGGTCTGGCAGCGGGAGGGGCGGGCGGCGGCCGAGCTCGACCGGCAGCTCGCTTTTTGGGAGCGGCGGCTGGCCGACCTGGAGCCGCTGCGGCTGCCGCTCGACCACCCGCGCCGGGCGAGCGAGAGCCGCCGCGGGGAACGCGTCGATCTGGAGCTCTCGCGGCCGCTGACCGACGGGCTTCGGAATCTCGCCCAAAGCGAGGGCGCCACCCTCTTCATGGCCGTGCTGGCGGCGTTCCAGGCGCTCCTGGCCCGCGCCAGCGGGCAGGACGACATCGCGGTCGGGGCGCCGATCGCCGGCCGCACCCGGCCGGAGACTGAGGGGCTGATCGGCTTCTTCGTCAACACCCTGGTCCTGCGGACCGACCTCGGCCGCAACCCCAGCTTCCGGGAGCTGCTGGGCCGGGCGCGGGCGACCGCGCTCGAGGCGTACGCCCATCAGGAGGTGCCGTTCGAGCGGCTGGTCGAGCGCCTGAAGCCGGAGCGGGACTTGGGGCGGACGCCGCTGTTCCAGGTCTTCCTCAACATGCGGAACGTGGCCGAGACGCCGCTCCGCTTCGGCTGGCTGGAGGCGGAGCGGGTCGAGGCCCACGCCGAGGGGGCGAAGTTCGACCTCACGCTCGAGGTCGCGGAACGGCCGGATGGGCTGCGGGCGACCTTCGTCTTCGACCCCGACCTGTTCGAGCCGGAGACGGTGCGGGGGCTGGCCGACCACTTCCGGCAGTTCCTCGAAGCGGTCGTCGCCGATCCCGAGCAGCGCCTGACGACAGTGCCGCTGCCGCTGCCGACCCCGCCGCCGCCGGAGCTCGGGGGGGAGGGGATCCAGCCGGCGGACGGGTTCGTCCCCGTCCCGCCGCCGGCGGTCGCGCGGTCGATCGGCGGTCGCTTCGAGGAGCAGGCGGCGACCAGGCCGGACGAGCTGGCCCTCCGCGCCGGCGGTGCCGAGTGGACGTTCGCCGGGCTCAACCGCGCCGCCAACCGCGTCGCCCACGCGCTGGCCGAGCACGTCCCCGAGCCGGGCCAGCGGGTCGCGCTCCTGTTCGACCACGGCGGGGCGATGATCGCGGCGCTGTTGGGGGTGCTGAAGTCGGGTCACGCTTTCGTCCCGATCGACCCCCACGCCCCCCCGGAGCGGGTCGCCGCGCTGCTCGCCGATGCCCGACCGGCGGCGTTGGTCACCCACCGCCCCCAGGTCGCCAACGCGCGGGCGGTGGCGGGTCTCGGTCTCCCCCTGGTCGACGTCGACGACCCCGCCGCACCCGAGCGGGAGGACGATCCGGGGATCGACGTGTCGCCGGCGGCGCCGGCCTACCTCCTCTACACGTCGGGGTCGACCGGGCGGCCGAAGGGGGTGGTCCAGAGCCACCGCAACGCCCTCCACCACGCCCGCGCCTACGCCAACGCGCTCGGCGTCGGTCCTGGCGACCGGCTCTCGCTGCTGGCGCCGCTGGCGACCGACGCCGCGGTCCAGGACACCCTGGCGGCGCTCCCCCACGGGGCGAGCCTGCACCCGCTCGACCTGCGGGCCGAGGGGGTCGAGCGGATCGGCCCTTGGCTAGGCGAGGAGGGGATCACCGTCTACCATTCGACGCCGACCGTCTACCGCCACTTCCTCGACGGGTTGGGCGACGAGACCTTCCCAGAGGTGCGTCTGGTCGTCCTCGGCGGCGAGCCGGCGGTCCGGGACGACGTCGCGCGCTTCCGCCGGCACTTCGGACCGAAGGCGCGCTTCGTCAACGGGCTGGGGCCGACCGAGTCGACCACGATCCTCCAGCACGTCGTCCGCCCGGGGGACAGGCTGGCCCGCCAAGCGGTCCCCGCCGGCCGTCCGGTGGCGGCGACGGAGGTGCTGCTCCTCGACCGCTCCGGCGCCCCGATCAACGGCTTCGGCCTCGGCGAGATCGCCGTCCGTGGCGAGCACGTCGCGCTCGGTTACTGGGAGCGGCCTGAGCTGACCGCGGCGGCCTTCGCGGCCGATCCCGAGGGCGGCCCGCGGCGGACCTACCGCACCGGCGACCTCGGCCGGCGGCTGTCCGACGGGCGGATCGAGCACGTCGGCCGCAAGGACGCCCAGGTCAAGATCCGGGGCTTCCGGGTCGAGCCGGGGGAGACCGAGGCCGCCCTCCGGGAGCACCCCGCGGTGCGGGAGGCGGCGGTCGTGGCGCCTGAGACGGCGCCGGGTGAGCGGCGGTTGATCGCCTACGTCGTCCCGGCCGATGGGGCGGCGCCAGCGTCCGACGAGCTGCGCCGCTATCTGCGGGGGAAGCTGCCGGAGCCGCTGGTGCCGTCGGCGGTCGTT
>JBBSNJ010000459.1:0-3711 GCA_038232775.1 Thermomicrobiales bacterium | reverse complement strand
TGTAGGTGGCGTAGTAGGTCGCCGCGCCGTCGTCGTCGACGAAGCGGACGAAGCGGGCGTCCTCGATCCCGTTGGTCTCGGCCGGCGACGACGGGAAGATGATCCGCTCCGAGACGTCCAGGCCCGCCGCGAAGCGGATCTCGTAGTTGGCCTTCGCCAGCGTCACCATGGTCTGGGCGATCGGCTCGAACTCGCGCTGGCGGGCCCGGTTGTGCCGCAGGATGTTGCGGGTCGTGTGTTCCAGCTCGCCGAGCGTGAAGCGGTCGCCCAGGGCGGCGATCACCTGCTCGGTCAGCGGGCCGTTGATGCCCAGCTCGGTCAGCTTCAGGTGGAAGAGGTGCGTGTCGTAGAGGGCGTTGGGCACGAGGTCCGGCGCCGTGACGAACCGGGTCGGCTCGTCCATGCGGATCCGGTTCGCGGCGTCGATCACGCCGGAGCGGAAGGTGATCGAGGAGATATGCCCCTCCCCGGTGGCCCGCAGGCTGAGGATGAAACGGCGGGACCCGTCGGGCAGGCCCGATTGGTCGGGGTGCCAGATCATCGACGGGTTGAACAGGGCGGCCGACTCGAGCGCGTATTCCTGGCTGAAGTAGGAGCCGATCAGTAGGCGTCGGGCCTCGCCGATCGGTCGGTCCGTGTGCAGGTGATGCCGGACTTGGTCGAAGCGGTGCAGGAAGAACTCGCGGGTCCGCTGGTGCCTCCCGCGGAACTCCCGCATCACGCCCTCGAGCAGGGATTCGACCTTCTGCTCGGTCAGGGACGAGATGCGGGCGATGACTTTCTCGAACCGGTGCTCGTTCGTGGGCTCGAACGGCCTCATGACGACCCGCGAGTTGGTCGGCTTGAGGACGATCCCGGTGCGATGGACGTCCATGTGGGAGACTAGCGACCTCGCTGCGAAAGATAGCGATCCGTCCCTGGGAGGAGCCCCGACACTACCGCACCTGGCGGAACGCGACCAGGGAGCTTTCCAGTTGGTTCATCTCGGCGAGCGAGAGCAGGAACGCGAGGGTCGACTCGGCCCCCTGGTTCCGGTTGATCCGGTCCTCCTGGAGCCCGTCGCAGCAGCCCCCGGTGCCGGGGTCGTAGAGCTCCTGGCCGAGGTCGTTGCGGCCGAGGAACCACTCGAAGGCGGATCGGGCCTCGTCCAGCCAGCGGGGGTCCTGCGTCGCCCGGTACGCCTCGAGGCAGGCGGCCACCGTCGCGTTGGCCTCGATCGGCTGCTGGTCGAAACGGGCCGCCTCCTGGCCCTTGCGGTAGAACCCATGGCAGCCGATCGCCCGGAAGTGCCCCTGGGGCGCACGCTGCACCCCGACCAGCCATCCCAGGGCCTCCAGGCCGATCTCCATCGCCCGCGCGTTCCCCCCGTCCCGCCCGACGGCGATGAGGGCGTGCGGCAGCCGGGCGTTGTCGTAGGCCAGGACCTCCTCGAACCAGGGCCAGTCAGGCGTGGCGGTGCGCTCAAAGAGCCCGACCAGCAGGGCCAACAGCGCATCGCGGGCCCGGCCGGTGGCCCGATCGCCGCCGAATCGGTGGAGGTATTCCTGGACGCCGAGCAGGCCGAACGCCCAGGCTCGGGGCGAGGTCATCTCCGGGACGGCCGGCAGGGCCAGCTCGAAGTAGGACGCGGCCCAGGACGGCAAGTCGGGCCGATCGGACCGGCCCACGCACGTCCCCAGCGCCCAGAGGGCCCGCCCCTGGCAATCCTCCGACCCGACCTCCTCCAGCCAACGGCGGTCGAAGCCCATGAAGTTCCGGAATCGCCCCCGGTCGCGGTCGAAGGCCGCCTGGAGGAACGCCGCCGAGGCCGTGGCGACGCGCCGGACCTCCGGCCCATCCTGGCCCACCTCCCCCAGCAGCACGGTCAGCAACAGGGCGCGGGCATTGTCGTCCGTGCAGTAGCCGTCCGCGAAGCTCGGGATCGTGTAGGTGGCGTGCTGGAAGATGCCCGTCGAGTCGGTCATCCGCGCGAGGTGGTCGAGCCGCCAGTCGGGCAGCTCGGCTCGCTGCTCGGCCAGGGTCCGGACCACCAGCGGCCGGGACGGCCGGGCCTGGCGACCGAGGCGTGCCCGCTGGAACGACTCCGTGTAATGGTGGGCGGACCGCCCCCAGACCATCTCGCGGCCGAGTCCGTAGGCCGTATGGCTCATCGCCAGCCGCCGCCCCGTGTCGCGCAGCAGCCCGCCGATCTCCCGGGCCAGGGCCGGCGGGTCGGCAAACGGCACCAGGACCCCGAGGCCGTCGGCCAGCAGCTCCTCGGCATGCCAGTACGGCGTCGAGACGATCGCCTTGCCGCAGCCGAACGAGTAGGCCAGCGTCCCCGAGGTGATCTGCGCCGCGTTGAGGTACGGGGTCACGTAGACGTCGGCCGCCCGGATGAATTCCGTCAGCTGGTCCAGCTCGACGAACCGGTTGTAGAAGGTGACGTTCTTCTCGATCCCCAGCGATCTCGCCAGCCGCTCCAGGCCGAGTCGATAGCGTTCGCCCTGCTGGCGGACCAGATCCGGGTGGGTCGCCCCCAGGATGATGTAGACGAGATCCGGGAACTCTCCCAGCAGCGCCGGCATGGCCCGGAGCATGTGCTCGACGCCCTTGTTGGGCGAGAGCAGGCCGAACGTCAGCGCCACCGGCCGTCCCTCGACGCCGAACTGCTCCTTGAACAGGTCCGGTTCGACGAACGGCGTGTCGGGGATGCCGTGAGCGATCAGGTCGATCGTGTCCTCGGAGACGCCGTAGATCTCCCGCAGGAACGTCCGGGCACGGCGGGTCATGACGACGACGCGGGCCGAGAGGTCGGCCAGCTGCATCAGGACCCGCCGCTGGTCGGCGTCCGGCTCGCGCAGGACGGTAGGGAAGGTCGTGACGACCGGCATGCGCAGGTCCCGCAGCAGGCCGAGGACGTGGCTGCCGGCCGGGCCGCCGAAGATCCCGTACTCGTGCTGGACGCAGACGATGTCGGTGTTCGCGAAATTCAGGACGTCGGCCGCCCGGAGATAACTCTCCAGGTCCTGCTCGTCGATGTCGAATCGGACCTCCGGCGGGTAGTCGTATCCCTCGGGGCGGTCATTGACCGGCACGACGAAGCACTCGGCGTCCGGGTTATGGGCCGCGACCGAGGCGTACATGTCGTGAGTGAAGGTGGCGATCCCGCACTTGCGGGGCAGGTAGTCGCCGACGAACGCGATCTTGTTGATCTCGGTGTTGCCCATCAACCCTCGGTCCGTGTGGCTCGGCGGGGCACGCTCCGGGGGACGGGATCGGAGAGAGACCGCGGTCCTGGTTGTCGGGTGCCAGGATACCACTTTGGCCCTGCGATCGCTCCGGGAGAGCCCCACCCCAGCCGGCCGACCATACGACAAGCCCGGCCCGGCTGCCGGTCCTGCCTCGCGACGCACCCCGATCGCAATCAATGACCCGCCAAAGAGCTAAAAATCAGGCGATTCACGATAGCGCCGTTCCAGGTCGGCCAGGAGGATCGGTCGCTTCTTCTTGGATCGTGCCTTCCTCATGATCTTGCGGCGGTTCAGCGCCTCACGTTGGCAGGTCGGTTCTCGGGCCGTGCGATACGCCAACAGGTCCTCCGCAGTGAACCGGCCCGGGTGCGCGATGTGGGCATCCAACGCATGGACCAGCGTCGGTCCTTCTTGAACGATCCGAACCCCCGCATGGCGATGGCCGTGGATCCGCCGCTCGTGGCTCTTGGGCAACCGG
>JBBSNJ010000458.1:0-3711 GCA_038232775.1 Thermomicrobiales bacterium | reverse complement strand
GGCGGCGGGCGAGGGGAGCCGCTCGCGAATGCCAGAGCACCACGGTTCAACCGGATTCCGTATGAGGGCCGAGCTCTCATTCCCGGAAACGATCTGGCGGGGGGTTGCTGGCCTAGCTGATTCCGCCGAGAGAGCCGGGAGGCACCGGGAGTGGCCGCGACCAATTGGAAGGTCGCGGCGGCCGGCGATCAGTGGGCGACGTGGAGCGCTTCGGTCGGGACGGCGTCCCCCTCGGCGGCGGCGGTGACGGCGGGAGCTGGGGCGCCGGTCCGCAGCGGCACCTCCTTGAGGAAGAACGAGACGATCAAGGCGAGCGCGACGAACGGGACGCCGGCCAGGAAGACGTCGTCCAAGGCGCGGGTGAAGGCCCCGACGACGATCCCCTTGATCGGGTCGGGCAGGGCCTGAATCGCCTCGACGTTGTTGGCGTCGACGCCGACCCCGCCCCCGATGCCGGTCGGGGCGCTGCCCATCCCCTCGGCCAGGTGGGAGGCGAGCCGGCTGGAGAGGATGGTGCCGAAGACGGCTGCCCCGATCGTGCCGCCCATCTGGCGGAAGAAGGTCGTCGAGGAGGTGGCGGCGCCGAGGTCGCGGAACTCGACCGCGTTCTGGACGGCGGTCACGATCGTCTGCATCGTGAAGCCGAGGCCGGCGCCGAAGGCGAACTCATAGAGGGCGATCTGCCAGAAGGGCGTGTCGGCGGCCAAGGTCGAGAGCAGGAGGAGGGCGGCGACCAGCACGGCGCCGCCGATGATCGGATAGATCTTGTAGCGGCCGGTGCGGGTGATCAGCAGGCCGGAGCCGATCGAGGTGCCGAAGATGCCGATCACCGCCGGCAGCAGCGCCAGACCCGACTCGGTCGGCGACAAACCGACCACCGCCTGGAGGTAGACGGGGAGGAAGATCAACCCGCCGAACATCGCCACGCCGGCGAGGAAGCCGTAGAGGTTGCCGACCGCGAAGACCGCGTTCTGGAAGAGCCGGAGGGGGATGATCGGCTCGGCCGCGCGCCGCTCGACGGCGACGAAGACCACTGCCAGGACCAGCGACGCTCCGAGCAGGAGGAGCGCGGTCGGCGCCGTCCAGCCGTAGGCGCGACCCGCCCAGTCGAGGTAGAGCAGGAGCGAGGTGACGGCGGCGACGATCGTCGCCGCTCCCAGGTAGTCGATCTTGGCCTGGCGGCGGACGATCGGGAGGCGGAGGGCGAGCGAGGTGACGACCAGCGCCGCGATCCCGACCGGCAGATTGACGTAGAAGATCCAGCGCCAGCCGGGGCCGTCGGTGAACCACCCCCCGAGCAGCGGACCGGCCACGCTCGAGACGCCGAAGACGGCCCCGAAATAGCCCTGGTAGCGGCCGCGCTCGCGGGGCGGGATGACGTCGCCGATGATGCTCAGCGCGATGGCGAAGAGACCGCCGCCGCCGATCCCCTGGATCGCGCGGAAGGCGATCAGTTGGCCCAGGTCCTGGCTCAGCCCGCAGAGGGCGGAGCCGATCAGGAAGATGACGATCGCGATTTGGAAGACCGGCCGGCGCCCGTAGAGGTCGGAGACCTTGCCCCAGAGGGGGGTGACCGCGGTCGAGGTCAGCAGGTAGGCGGTGACCACCCACGACAGGCGGTCGAGCCCGCCGAGCTCGCTGACGATCCGCGGCAGGGCGGTGCCGACGATGCTCTGGTCGAGGGCGGCCAAGAGCATCCCGGCCATCAGACCGAGCATGACGACGACGATCTGCTGGTGGGAGAGATAGTTCGGCTGGTCGAAGGCCGGAGCGGCGGCGCCGTTCGGCGAGGCGCGCCCGTCGCGCTCGGAAGGTCCTGGTTTCGTCTCGGTCTGCATCCCCACTCCGTCCCGGCGGTTCCGATTCCGCCGCACCCGCCCCCACCGCGTCCCCCTGTTGCTCCCGACCAACCGGTTGGTCGGGCCGACGAAGGGGCACTATACTCAGGGGAGAGGAGGGTGTCAATGGCGACGGCGATCGGCGGCAAGAAGGCGGCGGACGGCGCGGCGGCGATCGACGGCACCCCGCGTCCGCCCGCCGCCGCCGGGCGGGAACGCGTCCTCGGCGAGGGGCGGGCGCTCTTCACCGCCCAGGGCTTCGCCGCGGTGTCGATGCAGCAGATCGCCGACGCCGCCGGCGTCAACAAGGCGACGCTCTACCACCACTTCCGCGACAAAGAAGATCTCTTCGTGGCGATCATGGGCGACGAGTTCGCCGCGGCCCACGCCCGGATCGAGACCGCACTCGGCGGCGGCGGGACGCTCCGGGAGAAGCTGCACCGGGTGGCGGCGCTCGTCTTCGCGTCCAACCAATCCGATTTCGGGCGGCTGGCGGCCGACCTCCGGGGCCACGTCTCGGCGGCGAGGCGGGCGGAGCTGCTGGCGCGGTGCGCGCCGCCCTGGGAGTCGATCCGGCCGGTGGTCGAGCGAGCGGGTGCCGCCGGTGAGATTCGCGCCATCGACCCCGACCTCGCCGCCCGCCTCTTCTTCGGGATGGTCGTCAGCCAAGTCTGGTGGGCGAAGCTGGACGACGACTGGCCGGCGCCCGACGCTCGCGTCGCGACCGCGATTGTGGACGTTCTCCTGGACGGGATCGGGGCCGGTACCACGTCTGCGGCGGCGGCGGGAACGGCCCCGGACTGAGGGCGGTGCGGCACCCGCTTCCACCACCGGCGGCTGCTCCGCGCGGCCGGTGGGGCCGCGGCAGCGCATCCAACTGCCGTTCGATCGCATCACCGGGGAGACGGGGTTTGGCGACCACGAGCGAGCGAGGGATTGCTCCCCGTCCGGAGCGGAGCGCCCTAGCGACCCCCGCCTCGAACCCGCGGATGGTCGAGAAGGCGCTCGCCTCGGCGGCGGACGCCGTTTTTTTGGACCTGGAGGACGCGGTCGCCCCGGCCGAGAAGCCGAGCGCCCGGCGGGCGGCGATCGCGGCCGTGCGCGACCTCGACTGGGGGGCGAAGCGCCGCTGGGTGCGGATCAACGCGACCGATAGCGCCGCCTGCTACCGCGACCTGGTCGAGCTCGGAGAGGAAGCGGGCGAGCGGCTCGACCTGCTGCTGGTGCCGAAGGTCAACCGGCCAGCCGATGTCCACTTCGTCGACATCCTGCTGGCCCAGATCGAGACCGGCCGCGGGCTGGAGCACCGGATCGGCTTGGAACTCCAGATCGAGACGGCCGAGGGGGTGGCCAACTGCGAGGCGATCGCCGCCGCCTCCCCCCGGATCGAGGCGCTCGTCTTCGGCCCCGGCGACTACGCCGCCGCGGTCGGCCTGCCGCTGACCGCGATCGGGGTCGCGGACGAGTGGGACGAGGCGGCTGGGGGCGACCGCGTCGCCTCCCCGAAGGACCGGTTGCTCGTCGCCGCCCGCGCCCACGGGCGGCGGGCGATCGACGGTCCCTACGCCGACTACCGGGCCCTCGAGGGATTCCGCCGCGCCTGCCGCGCCGCCCGCGCCCGCGGCTTCGACGGCAAGTGGTGCATCCACCCGAGCCAGATCGGGATCGCGAACGAGGTCTTTTCGGCGACTGGCGAGGAGGTCGCTTGGGCGCGGCGGGTGCTGGCCGAGGCCGCCGCCGCCGAGCGGGAAGGCCGTGGCGCGCTGACACTCAATGGCCGGATGATCGACGCGGCGAGCGTGCGAATGGCGCGGGCGATTCTGGCCCGCGCCGGCACGGGCGGGGGCGGCTCGCCGGCCTGATACGGAATCCG
>JBBSNJ010000457.1:0-3716 GCA_038232775.1 Thermomicrobiales bacterium | reverse complement strand
GGCGGCGGCGGCGACTGTCTCCGGGGCGGACCAGGGGTTCGCGGTCGCCGACGAGTTCGCGGAGTGGTACCGCCTGCACGAGGGGGACTACTACCTCGGGGCGCCGCTGAGCGGGGCGGTGGTCGAGCGGGGACGGCCGGCCCAGTGGTTCGAGGGGGGCCTGCTGCTCGACGCCGGCGCCGGGGAAGTCGAGCTGGCGCCCCTGCCGCGGGAGCGCGCCACCGAGCTCGGTCTGGAAACCGCCCCGGTCGCCGCCGGGGGGCTGCCGGAGTACGACGAGGATCTGTTCTGGACCGCCGACAACCCGAACCCGGTCGGTGATCCGACGGCGGCGGGGCCGAAGCGGATCGAGGTCAGCATCTCGCAGCAGCGGATCTGGGCCTACCAGGGGGAGACGCTGGTCGCCAGCGGCCTGGTCAGCACCGGCCTCGATCCGAACGAGACCGAGACCGGGCGCTTCCGGGTGCGCTACAAGAAGCCGATCGAGGACATGCGGGGCGCGACCGACGCCGAGGGGAACGTCGTCTGGGTGGCGGGGGCGCTGGAGCCGCAGCCGGCGAACGCGATCCCCTACGGTGTCCCCGACGTGCCAAACGTGATGTACATCAACCTGGACGCCGAAGCGCTGCACGGCGCCTACTGGCACAACAACTTCGGGCAGCCGATGAGCCACGGTTGCATCAACCTGCCGCTCGAGATGGCCGCCTTCCTCTACGGCTGGGCGCCGCTCGGGACGCCGGTGAACGTTGACGAGTAGGGAAACATGTACTCTGAGCGCGGGGGGTGCTCGAATGCAGGCCAAGTGGTGCGTCACGGCTGAATCGCCATCTTCCCCGGACCGGTAGGGGCGACGCGTGCGTCGCCATCCTCCGCAGCTTTGGGCGATGCATGCGTCGCCCCTACCAGCGAAACATGCTTGACGCACCACTAGATCAACAACGAGCGGGGGCCACCGATCGGTCGGCCCCCGTTCTGTCTCGATTCCTTTTTTCGATCTTAATGAGCGGGCACCGAGCTTCACGGTGCTCTTCTTCGATTCACGACGTCGATTGCGGCCCTCCGCGCCAAAGCGCGCTGCAGACGCGAGTGCCCCGCCTGAGCACCGATGTCGTCCGCCTCCAGGGTTGCACAACGTCGTGACGGAAGGTGAGCGGGCAAACCGCGCCCGGTGGCGGACCGCCATTGCCTCGGTGCGCGGTCGTCACGCCGCCGCGGAACTGCATCTGGTACGGGTACCTGCGGTGGCAATGCAGTTGTCGCACACGACGCAGGCCGCGTTCGGGCCGTACCCCCGGGCGACGCAATCCGCGTCCTTCGTGCAGACCTGGCAGGTGGAGTCGGTGCGGGAGCTGCAGAAGCTGGCGTTGCCGGTGGTCCGGCTGCACCCCCCCGTCCCCTGCGTGCCGCACGCAATGGTCGAACCCGTACAGAAGTCTTGCCCAGGCTGGCAGCCCCCGGCGTCGTGAGCCACGCACGTTCGCCGGTCCCGCCTCCCCCGCTTCGGCTTCTTGCCCTTGCAGCGGCCGGAACAGCAGAGGGAGTCGTGGCCGTGACACTTCTGGCCGACGTTGAGGCAGCCGAAGGCGTTGGCCGCTTCCACGTCGGTTGCGTCCGCGCTCGCGGGGCCGAGGGCGGCGAGGTGGCCGAGGCCGAGGGCGCTCCCGAGGAGGAGGCGCAGCATCCCGCGCCGGGAGCGCGGGTCGGCGCGGCGGCGCGGACCAGGCGGTCGAAGCGGTCGCTGTCCATGCGAGGATCCTCCGTTGCTGGCGTCATCGATCCAGGGCACCGCGCGGGCCGTCCCGCCGGGTCGTCGTCTCTAGCGTCCGCCCTGGCGGGGTGCCGACGCATCGGGAAGGTTCTTCCTCTCCGCCAACGGAGGGGGCTTCCCCTCGGTGCCGGGCCGTCGGCGCGAGGAAGCCGGCGAGGCGGCCACCAGGGGACGGGCGGCGGGGACAGGCAGCGTCCGCGAGGTCAGGAGTCAGCTGGCCACCCCTATCGTCGGGCCGATAGCCGCCGCCTGCATCCTCAGAACTATGTAACGGAACTATGTAACTCTTGAAATTTGGTGCGTCGTTCGGCTGGGATGGCCGCCGGGGCCGAATGGAGAGCAGGGGGCGCGGGGAGTCCGACGACGTGCCGAGACGATCCCCGCATCTGGATCACCCGCCGTTGGCGGACCGACCTCCGCCGCACCAGCCCCCGTTTCGAGATCGGACCAGCGCTCACGCCGCCTCGTGCCGCGTTCGCTCGACTCCCGGCCGCCGTGAAGCGGCAACACCGCCTCTCCGGCTGCTGGCTCGTCGGACACAAGGCTTGCGCCCCGGCCCCCCATCGCGCCGACCGCGTGGCCGGGGGGTGCGTTCGCCAGCGAGGCGGACGGTCTCTCCGACTCGTCCTCCCGCGCCGACGAAGTCACGGGCCCGCGGCGGCGGCGATCACTCGCCGCCGGGCGAGGGCGGGATGTTCTGATTGACGCGGAAGAGGTTGGTCGGATCGTAGGTGGCCTTGATCGTCTGCAGCCGCCGGTAGTTGTCCCCGTAGGAGGCCCGCACCCGGTCCTGCCCCTCCTCCATCATCATGTTCACGTAGGCGCCGCCGGCCGAGTAGGGGTGCAGGTCCGCCCAATAGTCCCTCGCCCACTCCGTGATCCGCGGCGCGTTGGCCGGATCGGGGTCCACCCCGACGATCACTTCCGCCCACTTGGCGTCCCGGTAGCCGAAGGCCGTCTCGCCCTGGCCGACCCGGTGCACCGCGCCATCGATGGGGTAGAGATGCATCGTCGAGTGCATCGTCGGCAACCGGGCAGCGTGCTCGACGTGGCGGGCTATCGCCGCGTCGGACAACTCGTCGACGAAGTCGGCCTTCCAGTACCACTGCAGCCCGGGCGGGTAGAGCCCGTCGAACGCCTGCTGCAGCGCCGGGAAGGGGAGGGCATGAAGGCCGTCGAGCGCCGGCTTCGTCGCCCGGATCGGGGCCAAGATCGCGTCGGCGTCGTCGGCCGGTCCGGTGTAGCACCAGACCACCCCGCACATCTTCTGCAGGTGCAGCGACTCGGGAAACGGTGGGGCGGGGGGGACCGTCAGGAAGGCGAAAAAGCCGTTGAGCGCGGTCGGCGCGCCGGGCAGGAAGTCGCGGTACCACCGCAGGATCTCCTCCGCCCGCGCCAACGGCCAGAGGGTGGGGCCGGCGACGACGGTGGCGACCGGGTGGAGCCGGAAGAGAAAGGAGGTCACCACCCCGAAGTTGCCGCCACCACCACGGAGTGCCCAGAACAGGTCCGGGTGCTCGTCGGCGCTCGCCGTCACCAGCCGTCCGTCCGCCAGCACGACATCGGCGGCCAGCAGGTTGTCGATGGTGAGGCCGTGCTGGCGGCTCAGGTAGCCGATGCCGCCGCCGAGGGTGAGACCACCCACGCCGGTGGAGGAGATGAAGCCGCTCGGCGTCGCCAGGCCGAAGGCGTGGCTGGCGCGATCGACCTCGCCCCAGGTCGCTCCGCCCCCGACCCGCACCGTTCGCGCCTCCGGATCGACCTGAACGCCGTTCATCGGCGAGAGGTCGACCACCAAGCCGCCGTCGCAGGTGCCGAGTCCGGGTCCGCTGTGCCCGCCGCCGCGAACGGCGAGAAGCAGCTCCCGCTCGCGGGCGAAAGAGACGGCGGCCCGGACGTCGGCGACGTCGGCGCAGCGGGCGATCAGGGCCGGGCGCTTGTCGATCAT
>JBBSNJ010000456.1:0-3727 GCA_038232775.1 Thermomicrobiales bacterium | reverse complement strand
CTCGCCCGCCGCGGCGGGCGAGGGGAGCCGCTCCCAAATGCCAGAGCACCACGGTGCAACCGGATCACGTATGACACGGAATCCGGGTGAATCGTGGGTGGTCCCCGGCGGTCCGCGACCAGGCTCCCCCTTGCCCCTGTCCCGCGCACCGGGAGAGGGGCCGGGGGTGAGGGCCGGCCGCCGCAGCGGGCATGCGAAGGGTTCTCCCAGATTCCGTATGACACGTGACAGGGACTCGGCCAGGGTTGCCGCTATGGCTGCCTTCTGACCCGGGCGGAGCACGTCTGCCAACGGCGCCCCTCCCACGGGCAACTCCATTCACTTCACTGGGTAGGTGGGCGTCGATGCTCGAGATGGCGGGCGGCGATCAACGTGGGACTACCCGACCAGCAGAGACTCGCCGCCGTCGATCCAGAGCTCCGTCCCCGTGATGTGGTCGGCCTCGTCCGAGGCGAGGAACGCGATCAGCTTGGCGACCTGCTCGGCCGTCCCCGGCGCTCCCCGCAGCGGGTGCCAGCCCCGCGGATACTCGACCGGGAGCTTGACCCGATCGGTGTGGCGGATCTCGGTCGAGCGCCCGATGTCGGTCGCGATCGCGCCGGGGCAGACGACGTTGACCCGGATGCCCTGGGGCGCCAGCTCGAGGGCGACCATCTTGGCGAAGGCGAGCTGGCCGGCCTTGGCGACCGAGTAGGCGGTCGCCCCGGTGTTGCCGAAGTTGCGGGTGCCGTTGACCGAAGAGGTGATCACGACCGCGCCGCCGTGCCGGCGCAGGTGGGGCAGGGCGTGCTTGACGGTCAGGAAGGTGCCGGTCAGGTTGACGTCGAGCGTCCGCTGCCACTCCTCGGGTGCCAGCTCGTCGAGGGGCGCCCAGACGCCGTTGGCGCCGGCGTTGGCGACGACGACGTCGAGCCGGCCCCACTCCGCCGCCGCCCGGTCGACCGCCGCCGCCACCGCCGCCGAGTCCGCCACGTCGGCGGCGAGGAGCAGCGCCTCGCCGCCGGCCGCCGCGATCGCGGCGACCGTCTCGGCCACCCGGCCCTCGGTGCGGGCGAGGGCGGCGCTCTTGGCCCCCTCCCGCGCCAGCAGCAGCGCCGCCGCCCGGCCGATGCCGGAGCCGGCCCCGGTCACCAGCGCGACGCGGTCGGCGAAGCGGCCGGCGGCGGCGTTCCCGTTCGTGGCCTCGGTCATCGTTCCCCTCCATCGTCGGCTGCCTGATCTGGTGCGCTGCAGAAGTTGGACCTCATCCCGGACCCCTACACCGCTTTGCCGAAGAGGCGGCCCAAGGCCACGAAGTGGTTCGGTGGGCCACGGTCGCCCTACAGGCGACGGGCGAAGCAAGCAGCGCCCCGACACACCGGTCGCCGTCTGTCAGCTTCATTGCGACCCGCTCTAACATGGATCCTGGGGGGGCGCTCGCAACCCCTGAGCGTGCCCTCGCCCCTTCGACGCCGCCCAGGGCAGTCGCCCGGCCCCGCCCTCCTTCGATGCCTCGGGACGCGCGGGAGAAGGGGGCCCGGTCGCGGGCCGCGGTCTCCCGAAGCGACCGGCTTGGACCGCGGGTCTCGAACCGCGAGCGGAGTGGTTCGGGCGGAGCGTTGTCCTCCTCCCGTGCCCGGAGGCGTGGTCGGCGGAGTCGGGGCCGGCCGCGGTGTCGGCCCGTCCTCACCACCCCACCCGCAACTCCCCCGCCGCCGCCGACTCCGTCTCGATCCGCGCCAGCCGCGCCTCCCGGTCGTACCCCATCGCCACCGCCCGCCCCCCGAAGCTGGCCGACCGCGGCGTCGGGATCGCCCCGAGCTCGAAGGCGTAGCGTCGCACGACGCTCCCGGCGACGCTCAGCCGCACCCCCGCCTCGTCGGTCCCGACCGCGAGCCGGGTCAACGAGCCGTCCGCCTCCGGGATCGCCAGGCCGGCCGCACCGGCGGGGGCGCAGTGGATCGTCAGCGGGTCGATCGGCCGCTCGTCGACGTGGTCCATCTCGGGGCCGAGGGGCAAGAGCGCCCCCCGCCGCAGGAAGAGGGGGAGCCGGTCGAGCGGGACCAGCCGCTCGACGAACCGGCCGCCGCCGAGGAGTTCGCCGGTCCAGAAGTCGACCCACTCCCCCGCCGGCAGGTAGACGGTGCGGGAGACCGGTTCGAGCCGGTCGTCGATCACCGGGGCGACGAGGAGGGAGCCGCCGAGGAGGTAGGCATCGTCGACGTCCCAGGCGCCTCGGTCGTGCGGGAACTCGAGGACCAGAGGCCGGAGCATCGGCAGCCCGTCGCGGTGCGCCTCCCAGGCGACGGCGAGGAGGTAGGGGAGGAGGCGGGAGCGGAGGCGGGCATACTCGCGCACGATCCGCAGCGCCTCCGGCCCGAACGCCCACGGCTCGCGCGGGGTGGTGCCGTGGAAGCGGGCCAGCGGCGAGAGGAGCCCGCACTGCGCCCAGCGGACGTAGAGGCCGCGGCTGGGGGGCGGCCCGGCGAAGCCGCCGATGTCGTGCGACCAGGCGCCCGGCGCCGAGAGCGCCCAGTTGAGGCCGCCCCGCAGGCAGCCGGCGAAGCCGACCGCGTTGGTCGGCGGGTCGCCCCCCCACTGGGCGGGGTAGCGCTGGGAGCCGGCCCAGCCGGAGCGTCCCCAGACGAAGCCGACCCCGTCGTGGGCGGCAGCCGTCGCCTCCCAGACGGCGCGGTTGTAGAGGAGGGGGTAGAGGTTGCGCAGCCGGCGGCCGTCGAGACCGGAGGCGCTCCGGGCGTCGGGCGGCACCGCCTCGCCGAAGTCGGTCTTGAAGGCGGCGACCCCCATCGCCAGTAGGGGTTCGTGCTGGCGTCGCCACCAGGCGGCGGCGTCGGGATTCGTGAAGTCGACCAGGCCCCGCCGGAGGTCGGGCAGGAAGGCGCCGTCGAGGGTCGCGACCGGCTCGCCGTCCTCCCCCAGCAGGAGGAAGCCGAGCCGCCGCGCCTCGTCGTGGAGGGCGGTCCCCTCGGCCAGGTAGGGCACCTCCCAGAGGCAGGTTTTCACGCCGACCGCGGCCAGGTCGCGGACCAGCCCGGCCGGGTCGGGGAAGGCGTCCTCGTCCCAGACGAAGTCGCAGTTGAGGGCCGGGGTGCGCAGCCAGGCGGGGTCGAGGTTGACGCCGTCGAGCGGGCACGCCTCCTGGCGGACGCGGGCGACGCCCGCCTCAACCTCGGCCCGCGTCTGGTAGCGGCAGCGGGAGGTCCAGAGACCGAAGACCCAGCGCGGCGGCATCGGCATCCGGCCGGTGAGGGCGGTGTAGTCGCGCAGCACCGCTTTGAGGTCGGGGCCGAGGAAGAGGAAGAGGTCGAGCCCGCCGTCGTCGACGGTCAACGCGGCGGCGGCGCCGGAGGTGGCGCCGAGGTCGGCCTCGACGCGGGCGGTCGTGTGGGCGAAGAGGGCGTAGCCGGCCGAGGAGGCGACGAGGGGGACCCCCTTGTAGGCGGCCTCGGTGGTGGTGCCCCAGGCGTCGGTCGCCCAGCAGACGGGGCGGCGGCCGCGCTGGTCGAAGGCGGCGAAGCGCTCGCCGAGGCCGTAGAGCCGCTCGTGGGGGGCGAGCGCCCAGGCGATCGTGGCCCGCGGTCCGTCGGGGGCATCGAGGAGGGCGAGCGGCGGCGTTACGAGGTGGCCGAAGACGTCGCGGTCGTGGTGGGCGAGGGCGAAGGGGGGACCGTCCGGCCGCTCGACGCGGAGGCGGAAGGGGTCGGCCTCGACGGTGATCGTGAGGTCG
>JBBSNJ010000455.1:0-3731 GCA_038232775.1 Thermomicrobiales bacterium | reverse complement strand
GATGCCGACGACGAGGGTCCCCCGCGACGCCCGCCCGGTCGGGGCGGCGCTGGCCGGGCCGGCGGTCGTGGTCGAGCCGACGGCGACGACGGTGGTGCCGCCGGGGGCGTCGCTGCGGGTCGATCCCTTTGGTGCTTTGCTGGTGACGGTCGGGAAGGAGGCCTGAATGGTGGTGGCGACCGCGCCCAGCAGCGGCCCCGCGAGCGGCGGCGGACCGACGACGATCGACCCGATCACGACCGAGATCATCCGCAGCGCCTTCACGGCCGCCGCGGACGAGATGAACGCGACGTTGATCCGCTCCGCTTACACGCCGATCATCTACGAGATGAAGGATTGCTCGGTGGCGCTGCTCGACGCCGAGCACCGCGTCCTCGGTCAATCGGCGGGGCTGCCGATCTTTCTCGGCAACCTGGAGATCTGCACCAGGCTGACCGAGGAGCGCTACGGCCGCGAGGCGTGGCGGCCGGGCGACGTCTGGATCATGAACGACTCCTACCTGACGGGGACGCACCTCAACGACATGACGGTCTTCGGTCCGATCTTCCACCGGGGCGAGCTGGCCGGGTTCGCTGCCTCGCGCGCCCACTGGCTCGACGTCGGGGCGAAGGATCCCGGCGGGCCGATGGACTCGACGTCGATTTACCAGGAGGGGATACGGCTCGGTCCGACCAAGGTCGTCGACGGGGAAGTCCAGCGGCCGGACGTTACCGACCTGCTCGGGCGCAACTCCCGCTTCTCCTACCCGGCGATCGGCGACCTGGGGGCGCAGATCGCCTGCGTCCGGACTGGCCAGGCGCGGCTGGGGGCGATCATCGACCGCTACGGGACGGCGATGATCGCGGCGGCGCGGGACGAGATCTTCGCCCAGACTGAGCGCTTCGAGCGGGCTGCCGTGGCGGCGATCCCAGACGGCGTCTACCGTGCCGAGGGGTGCCTCGACAACGACGGGGTGGGGACCGAGCCGTGCTGGGTGCGGCTGACGGTCGAGGTCCGCGGCGAGGCGATGACGATCGACTTGACCGGGACCGACGACGCCCAGGCGGGACCGGTCAACTGCGGTGAGGCGCAGGCGATCTCCGCCTGCCGCGTCGCCTACAAGCTGCTGATCAACCCGGATAACCCCCCCAACGGGGGGGCGTTCCGGCCGCTGGCGGTCGAGGTGCGGGCTGGGTCGATGCTCGGCGCGCGGGAGCCGTCGCCCTGCCAGTGGTACTTCACCCCGCTCGGGCTGCTGATCGACCTGGTCGTCAAGGCGCTAGCCGACGTCCTGCCGGCGCAGGCGGCGGCGGCGAGCTACGGCGACTCGATGGTGATCAGCCTCTCGGGGATCGACCACCGCACCGGCCAGCCATGGCTCGACCTGGAGCCGACGGTCGGCGGCTGGGGGGCTTGGGACGGGGCCGACGGCGAGAGCGGCTTGATCAACAACGTCAACGGCTCCCTCAAGGACTTGGCGATCGAGGTCTTGGAGACGAAGTTCCCGATGCGGATGACCCACTACGGTTTCCGCCCCGACTCCGGCGGTGACGGCGCCTGGCGCGGCGGCAACGGGATCATCCGCGAGTACACGATCGACGGCGAGACGGCGACCCTCTTCCTCTGGTTCGAGCGCTCCGTGACGCCCGGCTGGGGACTCCGCGGCGGGGGCGGGGCCACGCCGCCGGTCGTCGTCCTCAACCCTGGGCGGCCGGACGAGCGGCGGCTGCTCAAGTGCAGCCGCGTCCCCCTGCGGCGCGGCGACGTGGTGCGGACGATGACGGGCGGCGGCGGCGGCTTCGGCGACCCGCGGCGGCGCGACCCGGAGCGGGTCCGGGCCGACGTGCGCGATCGGCAGGTGACGCCGGAGACAGCGCGGGAGGGGTACGGGTTCGAGGCGGAACCGGGGGCGTGACCGACCCGGCCCGGGGCCGGGGCGCGAGGCATCGCGGCCCGATCGGCGCGATTCGGCAGAGATCGACGTGCCGACGGACCTGGGTGGTTCGTCGAGCCGGCGCGATCGGAAGGAACGTTCGGCCGACGGGGCCGACGATCGAAGGAGGAGGACGGACAATGCGGGCGAGCGTCGGAATGTACGGGATTGGGCGGTGGGCGCGGGGGGCGGCGCTTGCCGCCGTCGTGCCGGGGCTGATGGGGCTGGCGGCGCTGGGAGCGCCGGCGGGAGCGCAAGAGGCGACGCCGGCGGGGAGCCCGGCGGCGGCGCTCGACTGCGACACGGTGGAGCCGGTCAACGTCGCCTTCTTCGGCTTCGCAGCGGCGAACGGGTTCGCCCAAGCGACCTGGTCGGGGGTGCAGGAGGCGTCCGAGGCGCTCTGCGCCGAGGCCCGCTTCTTCGACCCGAACTTCGACGCGGCGACCCAGGTCGCCCAGATTCAGGACGCGATTACCGCCGGCGACTACAAGGCGTTCGTCGTCCAGGCCAACGACGGCAACGCGGTGGTGCCGCCGGTGCGGGAGGCGATCGAGGAAGGGATCGCGGTCGTCGGGGAGTTCACCCCGATCGGCACCGACTACAGCTCGATCGAGCCGCAGGTCGAGGGGATGGCCTCCTACGTCGGCGTCTCGATCACCGAGAACGGGGCGGGGCTGGCCGAGCTCGGCAAGATGGCCTGCGCCGATCTCGGCGTCGACCCGTGCCAGGTCGCCTACCTGCAGGGGTTCCGCTCCCTGCCGCTCGACAACGCGCGGACCGAGGCGGTCCTGGCGGGGTTGGCGGAGGACGAGTCGATCGAGGTCGTCGCGTCGCCCGAAGGGGGCTACACCCAGGCGACGGGGCTCGCGGCGGCGCAGGACGTCGTCCAGGCGAACCCGGACGTCGACGTGATCATCGGCTCGTCGCAGGCGATCCTCGGCGCCGAGCAGGCGGTAGAGGACGCGGGCCTCACCGAGCAGGTGCGGCTGATCGGCAACGGGGCGCCCCGGCAGGCGGTGGCGGCGGTGAAGGAGGGGCGCTGGTACGCGATCTGGGTCGACGCCGAGCGGGATGCGGGGGCGCGGGCGGCCGAGATCGCGATCCGGGCGGCGCGGGGCGAGGAGGTGCCGTCGTCGGTCGATACGACGACACTGCTGCCGACCCCGTTCGGGACACGGGAGAACCTGCCCGAGGACTTCGAGGGGCAGTGGGACGCGTAGGGGCGGCGACGGTGGCCGAGGGGGCGGGCGGTGACGTCCGCCCCTTGGTCGAGGTCCGCCGCGTCTCGAAACGGTTCGGCGGGGTGCGGGCCGTCGAGGATGTCTCGCTCGCGCTCCGGGCGGGGAGCGTCCACGGTCTGGTCGGCGAGAACGGTGCCGGCAAATCGACCCTGGCGAAGATCGTGGGCGGGGTTCACCGCCCGGACGAGGGGGAGCTGCTCGTCGCCGGAAGGCCCGTCCGCTTCCACGCCCCGCGCGACGCGCTGGCAGAGGGGATCGCGACGATCGCCCAGGAGCTGGCGCTCGTGCCGGCCCGGAGCGTGGTCGAGAACGTCTTTCTGGGGGTCGAGTCGCGGCGGCTCGGGGTCGTCCAGGAGCGCGAGCTGGGGCGGCGGTTCGCGGAGTTGAATGAGCGGACGGGGTTCGGCCTGCGGGCCGAGGCGCGGGTCGGTGATCTGCGCCTCGCCGAGCGGCAGAAGGTCGAGATCCTGCGGGCGATCGCGCGCGACGCCCGCCTGATCCTGATGGATGAACCGACGGCGAGTCTTACCGCCGACGAGACGGAGCGGCTGCTGGCGATCGTCGGGCGGCTGGCGGCG
>JBBSNJ010000454.1:0-3750 GCA_038232775.1 Thermomicrobiales bacterium | reverse complement strand
TGATCATGGCGGGCACCGAAGCGCTCTCCCACACCGACTCCCAGGCGCAGTGGCTCCAGGGCAAGGCGGTCTTCATCCCCTGCGGCTCCTGGCTCGAGAACGAGATGAAGGAGGTCATCCCGGCCGGGTTCGAGATGACCTTCGCCCCCGTCCCGGCCCAGGGCGACGCCGTCCCGTTCAGCGGCGTCAGCACCTTCTCCGGCCAGCCCTTCGTCGTCCCGACCGAAGCCGCGAACACGGCCGGCGGTCGCGAGTTCATCCGTCTCCTCTGCTCGAAGGAGAACGCCAACTTCTTCAGCGCCTACACCCACTCCCTGACGACGATCATCGGCGCCGGGGACGGGATGGACTACGGGCCGGCGTTCAACTCGGCCCTCTCCGCCCTCGCCACCGCCGGCGAGAACACCTTCGCCGGCGCCCTCTACCCCTCCTGGTACCAGGCCCTCGGCGACGAGGAGGCGATCCAGATGGGCGCGCTGATGACCGGGCAGATCGGCCCCGACGAGTACATCGAGAACGTCCAGTCGACGGCCGACCAGATCGCCGAGGACGACAGCATCCCGAAGTTCAGGCGCGAGGTGTAGCGAGTAGCGAGTAGTGGGTAGTGGGCAGAAATGTTTTGTAGGGGCGCTGCTTGCTGCGCCCGTGGCGCGGCAGGGCCACCGTAGTGGGCATGAGCGAGGGTGTTGAGCTTCGCTCGACGGGCGCAGCAAGCGGCGCCCCTACGACGCAACCTGACCGCCGCCCTCCACCCGCCCCCCTGGTCCTGCCGCCTGCCGCCTCCGTGGAGCTCCGATGCACCACCAGAAATACCGGGTGATCGTCCCCTTCTTGGCTCCACCGCTGGCGCTCTACGCCCTCTTCGTCCTCTGGCCCTACGGCCAGGCTCTCTACTACGCCTTCACCCGCTGGCGCGGCTTCTCCCGCAACCGCCCGTTCGTCGGCCTCGACAACTTCGACCGCCTGGTCGGCGACCGCCTCTTCTGGAACGCGCTCGGCCACAACGGGCTGATGCTCCTCGTCCTGCCGACTGTGACGATCGGCCTCGCCCTGGTCTTCGCCGGCCTGATCGCGCAAGGGGGGACTGGGGTCCGCTTCGGCGGTTTCTACCGGGTCGTCTTCTTCTTCCCCCAGGTGATGTCGGCCGTCGTCCTCGGTGTCCTCTGGGGGTTCGTCTTCCACCCCAACATTGGTCTCCTGAACGGGGTGCTCCGCCTGGTCGGGCTCGGGGGGTGGCAGCGGGCCTGGCTCGGCGACCCGGCCTGGGTGCTGTGGGCGATCGCCGCCGTCGCGATCTGGTCTTCGGTCGGTTTCTTCCTCGTCCTCTTCATCGCCGGCATGCCGGCGATCCCGAGCGACCTCTACGACGCCGCCACCCTCGACGGCGCCAGCCGCTGGACGAGCTTCTGGAGCATCACCCTGCCGCTGCTGCGCGACCACCTCCAGGTGGCCGTGGTCTTCATGGCGATCAGCGCCCTCGATCTCTTCGCCCTGGTCCAGGTGATGGCGGAGAAGGGGGGACCCAGCCGTGCCGCCGACGTCCTCGCCCGCTACATGTACGACCTCGCCTTCGGCCAGAGCCAGTTCGGCTACGCGACCGCGATCGGCGTCGTCCTCCTCCTCCTCACCCTGCTCCTCTCCGTCGCCACCATCCAGCTCACCCAGCGCGACCGGATCGAATTCTGAGAGGCGTCTGACGCCTGGCGTCAGGCGTCGGGCGACCGCCGGGGGCGAAGTCCCCACCAATCGCCGAGGATCAGCGCCGATGGCCACGAACCCGATCGCCGGCGCTCCCGCCCGCGTCGCCCCCCGCCCCGAGCGTCGGGTCGAGCGCCGTCATCTCGGCGCCGTGCTCGGTTCGGGCGCCGCCCACCTCGTGCTGGGCGTCTGGGGTCTGTTGGTCGCTTATCCGTTCCTCTGGATGGTCATCACCTCGTTCAAAGCCGACCAGGAGATCTTCTTCAGCCCCTGGTCGCTGCCGGCCGCCCTCCGCTGGGACAACTTCGTCCGCGCCTGGACCGACGCCGCGATCGGCCGCTACTTCCTGAACAGCCTGATCGTCGTCGTCGGCTCCCTCGCCCTCACCCTGCTGATGTCGTCGATGGCCGCCTACGTCCTGGCCCGCTTCTCGTTCCCCGGCAACCGGGTCGTCTACTATCTCTTCCTGCTCGGTCTGATGTTCCCCGTCTTCCTCGCCCTGGTGCCCCTCTTCTTCGTCGTCAGCAATCTGGGTCTGCTGGGGACCTACCAGGGGTTGATCCTCGTCTACACCGCCTACTCGCTCCCCTTCAGCGTCTTCTTCCTCCACGGCTTTTTCCGCACGCTGCCGGGCGAAGTGGCCGAGGCGGCGACCATCGACGGCGCCTCCCCCTACCGGGTCTTCTTCCAGATCATGCTGCCGCTGGCCCAGCCGGGCCTGGTGGCGGTCGGGATCTTCAACTTCCTCGGCCAGTGGAACCAATTCATCCTGCCGCTCGTCCTGATGCCGAATCCCGACCGCTACGTCCTCTCTCAGGGTCTCGCCTTCCTCGCCATCCAGCGCGGCTACGAGAGCGACTGGAGCGCCCTCTTCGCCGGGCTGACGATCACGATGGTGCCCACCCTGGTCGTCTACGTCCTCTTCCAGCGGCGGGTGCAGCAGGGGCTGACGGTCGGTGCCCTGAAGGGCTAATCCTGGGCGTCACGCGGCTCGCGGGGAGGGATCGCACGTGGTCAAGATCGCCCTGATCGGCGCCGGCAGCGTCGTCTTCACCCGGAAGCTCTGCTCCGACCTGCTGCTGGTGCCGGCTCTGGCCGGCTGCGAGATCGCCCTGATGGACATCGACCCGGCGCTCGCCGAGCTGGCCCGGCGCCGGGTGCAGGCGATCGCCGAGGCGCGGGCGGTGCCGGCGACGATCACCGCGACGAGCGACCGGCGAGAAGCGATCCGGGGCGCCGCCTTCGTCATCACGACCTTCCTCGTCGGCGGCACCGAGGCCTACACCGCCGACATCGAGATCCCCGCGCGCTACGGCGTCGGCCAGGTCGTCGGCGACACGCTGGGGCCGGGCGGGGTCTTTCGCGCCCTGCGGACGATCCCGGTGCTGCTCGACCTCTGCCGCGACCTGGACGAGCTGGCGCCCGACGCCCTCCTCCTCAACTACGTCAACCCGATGGCCGCCAACTGCTGGGCCGTCGCCCGCGCCACCGGCCGCCCCCACGTCGGCCTCTGCCACAGCGTGCAGGGGGACAGCAAGATGCTCGCCGATTGGATCGGCGTCCCGATCAACGAGGTCGCCTATCGCTGCGCCGGGATCAATCACCAGGCGTTCTTCCTCGAGTTCCGCCGGGGCGGGGAGGATCTGTACCCGGCGATCCGGGCGGCGGTGGCGCGGCCGGAGGTGGCGGGCGAGGAGCCGGTGCGGATCGATCTCTTCCGCGCCTTCGGCTACTTCGTCACGGAGTCGAGCGCCCACGCCAGCGAGTACGTCCCCTACTTTCGGAAGAACGAGCGGATGATCGAGGAGGAGCTGGCGCCCCGCTTCACCGACCCGAACGACCCCTACGACGGCGCCCGGACCGGCTCCAGTCTGCGCAATCGCATCCGCCGTCCCCCGGCCGCCGAGGCGCCGGAGCGGCCGTTGCCCACCGAGCGGAGCGACGAGTACGGCGCCGCGATCACCGAGGCGGTCGTCGGCGGCACGCTGGCCCGGATCAACGGCAACGTGCCCAACGGCGGGCTGATCACGAATCTTCCCCGCGGCTGCTGCG
>JBBSNJ010000453.1:0-3756 GCA_038232775.1 Thermomicrobiales bacterium | reverse complement strand
GTAGGAGTCAGACGCCAGACGCCAGACGGCAGACGGCAGACGGCAGACGGCAGACGGCAGACCGCGGACGCCAGAGAACGGAGGACGCCAGCTGAATTGGGCGCTCCGTGCGTAACAGTTCTCGCTAAGAGAACTCCGGGTATAACCGTTGTTCTGCCGTCTGGCGTCTGGCGTCTGGCGTCTGGCGTCTGGCGTCTGCCCACTTAGCCGACGTGAATCGCGGGGCGGCGGGAGCGGTCTGGTTCGGCCTGGCGGAGGACCTCGCGGGTGACCGGGGCGACGTCTCCCTCGCCGAAGAGGAGGAAGCGGGCCAGGTACTTGAGGGGGTTCCCTTCGGTCCAGCCGAAGTAGGCGTGCGGCTTGCTGCCGGTGCGGTCGCGGATCGCCAGCAGCACGGCGGCGATCGCGTTCGGGATCGAGGCGCTCTCGGCCTGCAAGACCTTGAATCCTGCGATCTCCTCGCCGCTGACGTTGACCGTCGCCGCGAAGTCGGAGGCGTCGCGGACGTAGACCTCGAGGAAGAGGACCGGCTCGCCAGCCGGGATGTGGCTCGCCTCCCGCTCCTCCCGCTCCTTGAGCAGGTACTCGCGGGAGGTGCGGTCGTCGGGATGGTTGGCGATCAGGCGGACCGGGCCGGTGCGGGCCGCGTCGGCGACGAAGCGGAGCGCTTCGGCGTCGAAGACGACCTCGGTCGCCCGCAACTCGGTCGAGCGCCAGACGCGGGAGACGAGCGAAATGACGACGATGCCGAGGACGAAGAGGCCGGCGATGCGGATGCCGCCGGGGTCGTCGATCACCGTCACCAGGGTGGTGTAGACGAAGATGACCGCGATCAGGGCGAAGGCGACGAAGGCGAAGCGCTGCCGACGCCGCCAGGCGGAGAGGGTGACGGCCACTGTCGCCGAGGTGATCACTGCCAGGACACCGGTGGCGTAGGCGCCGGCCTGGGTGGTGACGCCGGCCCCGAAGGCCACGGTGACGAGGAAGCAGATCAGGGTGTAGATGATGACGAGCGGCCGGGTGGCGCGGGTCCAGTCGGGTGCCATCCCGTAGCGGGGGAGGTAGCGGGGCACGATGTTGAGCAGCCCGGCCAGGGCCGAAGCGCCGGCGAACCAGAGGATCAAGATCGTGCTGATGTCGTAGGCGGTGCCCACGAGATCCCCGAACTGCTCGTGCGCCAGGTAGGCGAGGGCCCGGCCGTAGGCTTCGCCCCCGACCTTGAACTTCTCTTCGGGGATCAGCAGCGTGGTAACGAAGCTGCTCGACAAGAGGTACACGCTCATGATCGCGGCGGCGGAGGTGAGCAGCTTATGGGTGTTGCGGATGCGCCCGGCGGGCTGCGCTGGGCTGTCGCCGCGATCCCCCTTGACGAGCGGCATCACCACGACCCCGGTCTCGAAGCCGGAGAGGCCGAGGGCGAGCCGGGGGAAGGCGAGCAGCGCGGCGCCGAACATCGCCAACGGGCTGCCGAAGTCGGTCGTGAGGGTGCCGCGCCAGGCCGACACCAGCGACGGCTCGCGGGCGATCTCGACGAGCGAGACGCCGATGACGAGCAGGTTGAGCGAGAGATAGGTGACGACGATGCCGACGGCGATCCCGATCGCCTCGTTGAACCCCCTGAGGAAGACTGCCCCGAGCAGACCGATCAAGACCAGCGTGATCGGGACCTCGTGGCCGTCGAGGGAGCGGGCGAACGGATTCTCGGTGACGTGGGCGGCGGCGTCGGCGGCGGAGAGGGTGATCGTGATCACGAAGCCGGTGGCGACGAAGCCGAGCAGGATCAGGACCAACAACTTGCCCTGCCACCAACTGAGCAGCCGCTCGAGCATCGAGATCGAACCGTCGCCGTGGGGGCTCTCGATGGCCACCCGTTTGTACATCGGGAGCGCCCCGAAGAGGGTGATCAGGACCAGGACGAGGGTGGCGAAGGGGGAGAGGGCGCCGGCGGCGATGGCGGCGATGCCGGGTTGGTAGCCGAGGGTGGAGAAGTAGTCGACCCCGGTCAGACACATCACCTTCCACCACGGGTGATGATGTTGGTGCCGCTCTGTCCGCTCGTACGGGCCTTCGAGCTCCTCCGTCTGCCCGTCGAGCATCCACCGGCGGACGGCGCCGCGCCGCCTGCCGGACTGGCCCGCGGCAACGCGGGTGGTGGTCGTCGCCATCGGTGCCTGGTCCCTGATCGCTGCTGGTCCGTCGCGGGCCGGATTCGCGCCCGGCGCCGCGTATTGTAGCCACCGGCGCGGCGGTCGCGTCGAGCAGCGGTCACCGCGCAAGGACGGGCGGCTGGGCGCGCCCCGAAGCCCCCTCCCGCCCGGCCTTCGGGTCAGTCGGCAACCCCTCGCGCTCGGTCGCGAGCGACCGGACGCCTCGCCGGGGTGCGGTGGCAGCCACGGCCGCGACGGTGGATTGTCGCGGGTTCGCCGTTCCGGCGCGGGGGCGCCCTGCCGGGGTACGTCCGGCCAGGTGGAGCGTGGCATCCGACGCCGAGGAAGCACCGGAGCGTCTCGCCGCCGCCGCGCGCTAGGCGACCCGCCCGTCGGGGTGTCGCTCGAAGAGGCGGGGGTCGTAGAGCGGGAGGAGGACGTCCGCCTCGCGGCGGATGCGGTCGTAGGCGACCAGGATCTCCTCGAGGCTCTCGTTGATGCCGAGCGGGCGGTTCTGGTCAACGTTCTCGGCGCGGAAGAAGACGTCGGAGGCGATCAGCGCGCCGCGCGCCGTCTGGATCTTGACCGCCAGCGACGAGCGGTGGTGGCCGCCGGTCCAGAAGACCGACAGGCCGGGCAGCAGCTCCTCCTCGTCGGCGAGCAGGCGGACGCGCGACCAGGCGTCGGTCACGAGGCCGACCAGCACGTCGTCGGGGATGCAGAAGGGCCGGAAGTCGTGGGGGTGCTCGCGCCAGCGCGGGGCGTGGAAGTCGATCCAGCCTCGGCGCGAGAGGCAGATCTGGGCCCGTGGGAAGCGGAGGACGTTGCCGATGGCGTAGGCCTGGAACGGGGTGACCAGCACGACGTCGACGTCGCCCAAGCCGACGCCGACCGTGGCCAGGGCCGGTTCCAACCGCTCGCCGGCGGCGACGCGGAGCTGATGGCGGGAGTCGAAGCCGGCGAAGCGCTGGTTCATCGCCGGCAGGAACGCGGGGTCCGGGCCGGTGTTGACGAGGACGGTCTGGCCGCCACCGCGGATGACGACGCCGACCAAGGCCAGCGGCTCGGCCGGGGCGTTCGGCTCCATCCAAAACAGCTCGAAACCGGGCGCCCAGTCCCACTGCCCGAACTTCACGACGTCGACGCGGTAGGGGTCGGTCATGGCAAGCTCCGATGACGGAACGACGGTCAGTGGCCGATCCTCCCCAGCTTCAGAACCGGCTACCCACCGTCTTCTCCGCCGTACGGCCGGCGGAGGCGCGTCCGATCGAGCGCGAGGCCCCAGCCGGGGAGGTCGGGAGGTCGGAGGCGACCGCCCCGCGGCAGGGGGTCGCCGCTGAAGAGGTCGCCGAAGGGGGCGACGATCTCTTCGCCGTCGGGGCTCATCGCCAGCACCTCCTGGAAGGGGGTGTTGGTGAAGGCGAGCTGGAAGTGGAGACTGAACACGCCGCTGCCGTGGGGGACGACCGGCAGGTCGTAGGCGGCGGCCATTGCCGCGATCTTGCGCGCCTCGGTGATGCCGCCGACCCAGGTCAAATCGGGCTGGAGGATGTCGACGCAGCGGCGAGCGATCAGCTCACGGAACCCGTAGCGGGTGTACTCGTGCTCG
>JBBSNJ010000452.1:0-3759 GCA_038232775.1 Thermomicrobiales bacterium | reverse complement strand
CTCGAGCGGGGCGTCGACGAGCGCCGTCGCCAGGTCGTAGGGATCGGCGAGACCGTGGTCCCCGAGCCAGGCGGCGAGCGCGTCTTCGCGGTCGTTCCGCTCGAGGGGACCGAGGCCGAGGGGGGAGGCCGGGCGAGCGGCGATCTCGCGCTCCAGAGCGACGAGGAACTGGGCCTGGTCGTCGGAGAGGCGGCGGCCGAGACCGAGGGCGCAGGCGTCGCGGTCGTCGAGGGCGGCGCGGAGGCGGTCGGCGGCGCGGCGGGCGGCGGCGGCGGGGTTGTTCAGCTCGTGGGCGAGGCCGGCCGAGAGTTTGCCGAGGGCGGCTAGCTTCTCTTGCTGGCGGGCGGTTGCCTCGAAGTTGCGGATGCCGTAGGTGATCCCCTCCAGCAGATGCTGGGCGACCGGGAAGCCGCCGGTCAGCAGGTCGCGGACGGTCGCCTTGGGGATCTTGAGCAGGCGGCTGTCGCGGAGGGTGCGGGCGGTGACCTGGGAGGGGCCGTCGAAGACGGGGAGCCAGCCGGCCCAGGTGCCGGGGGCGGAGCCGGTGGCCATGATCGACTCGCGCCCGGCGATCTTGCGGGCGACCTCGATCTCGCCGTCGAGGAGGACCCAGAGGGCGTCGGCCTCCTCGTCTTCGGTGACGATCCGGTCGCCGGCCGGGCAGGCGACCTCGGCGGCGCGGTCGGCGAGCCAGCCGAGCTGCTCGTCGGAGAAGGCTTCGAAGAGGAAGGTGGCGCGGAGGTCGTCGAGGGTCACGGTCGGGCTCCTGGGTGGGGGCGGAGAGGCTTTCCCCCGCGGCTCCACTCCGGCAGACGGGAGAGCGGAGCATTGCGCACGCGTTCGGCGATCGGGGGGACCGTGATCGGGGTGCCTCCGGTTCAGTCGTCGGCGAGGAGGGCGGGTTCGAGCGGCGGCGGGGCGGGGACCGAGGCTCGGCCGCGGGCGACGGCGAGGACGTAGTCGACGATCTTGGCCGGGATGTCGACGCCGGTGGTGTCGATGCTGTTGCGGAACTCCATCGTGTAGTTGACCTCGTTGACGAGGAGGCCGCGCTCGCTCTCCAGCAGATCGACGGCGACGACGCCGCCGCCGACGGCGGCGGCGGCGGCGCGGGAGAGGCGGTCGAGGTCGGGGCCGACGGGGCAATTGGAGGCGGCGCCGCCGCGGGCGGTGTTGGTGATCCAGTGGGGGGAGTCGCGGTAGATGGCGCAGATCGTCTCGTCGCCGACGATGAAGGCGCGGATGTCGCGGCCCGGTTTGCGGACGTATTCCTGGAGGTAGAAGGCGCCGTGGTGGAAGGAGCCGAGGGTGACCTTGTGCTCGAGCAGCGCCTCGGCCGCGTCGCGGTCGTTGACGCGGGCGAGGAGGCGGCCCCAGGAGCCGACGGCGGGTTTCATGACGACCGGATAGCCGAGCTCCTTGCAGGCGGCCAGGGCGGACTCGGGGGTGAAGGCGACCAGCGTGCGCGGGGTGGGGACACCGGCGCGGACGAGCGCGGCCGAGGTCAGGATCTTGTCGCCGCAGGTGTTGGCGACCTGGTAGGCGTTGACGGTCGGGATGCCCCAGTCGGCCAGGAGCTCCAGGGTGTAGAGGGCGCGCAGGTGGTTGATCGAGCGCTCGAGCACGACGTCGCAGGCGGTCATCGTCGGGTGAGGGGCCTCGAGGTCGAGCGTGTAGGTGCGGTCGTCGAAGCGGACGACCTCGGCGCCGCGGCGCTCGAGCTCGGCGAGGAGGAGCTTCTCCTCGACCCGGACGCGGGAGAGGAGGACGCCGACGGTGGGGGTGGGACCGGTCACGGGCGGTGCCTGGGCTGGGCGATGGCTTCGGTGGTCTGGCCTGGGGGGCGTGCGGCGGAGCCGGAGGTTGGGCGGCGCCGGCCCTCGCCCCCCGGCCCCCGCTCCCGGTGGGCGGGAGCGGGGGAGCCGACGAACGGGCGCTCGCCCGCCGGACGTCGGTCGAAAGCGCGGCGGGAGGTACGGGGCATTCGCTGAATCCGCGAGGCGGTGAGGACGATGCGGGGCGGCGCGCTCCCGTGGTCCGGCGCCGCGGTCGAATGCATCGACTCGATCCTTGCGTCGGTCATCGGTGCGACCCGATGTCGGCGGCGGGGGTGGTCGCCGCGGAGCGGGAACCGGCCGTGACGAGGGCTTCGGCGACGATCTCGTCGGCGATGTCGATGTCGGTGGTGCCCATCAGGCCCTTGAACTCGCCGCCGGTGTTGACCTCGATGATCTTGAGGCCGTCCAGAGTTTCGATCAGGTCGACCCCGGCGAGGCGGGCGCCGACGGCGCGGCAGGCGCGCAGGGAGAGGTCTTCGATCTCGGGCGTGATCGGGCAGGGGATCGAGACGGCGCCGCGGGCGGCGTTGGTGACCCAGTGCTGGGCGGTGCGGTAGGAGGCGGCGAGGACGCGGTCGCCGACGACGTAGGCGCGGATGTCGCGGTCCGGTTTGGGGACGAACTCCTGGACGTAGACGATGGTGTGGTGGAACGAGCCGAGCTCTTGCTTCTGGGCGAGCACGGCGCGGGCCTGCTCCGGGCCGTTGACCTTGGCCAGGAGGCGGCCCCAGGAGCCGGTGACCGGCTTGAGGACGGCCGGGTAGCCGACCCGCTCGCAGGCGGCGAGGGCGGAGCCGAGGCCGAAGGCGAGCAGGGTGCGGGGGGTGGGGACGCCGGCGCCCTCCAGCGCCAGACTGTTCTCGGCCTTGTCGTCGCAGAGGTGGACCGCCTCGGCGCTGTTGAGGGTTGGCACCCCCCAGCGCTGAAAGGTGCGCAGGGTGTAGCCGGAGCGGGAGTGGGCAACGCAGCGGTCGAGCACGACGTCGAAGGCGAGGCCGGCGGCGTCGGCGGTCGGGGCGGCGAGGTCGAGCACCACGTCGCGGTCGAAGAGGGGGACGACGTCGACGCCGCGGGCGCGGGCCGCGGCCAAGATCAGCTTCTCCTCGGGCCGGAGGTACGAGACCAAGACGGCGAGGCGCACCGCCGAGCGGGGGGCGGGCGGGACGCCGCGCCCGTTGACGGACGGCCGGTGGCCGTTCGGCGATGGCCCGCTCACAGCGACACCAGGACGTCGGTCAGGACCCGGATGGCGCGGGCGTAGTCGGCGAGGGGGAGGCGTTCCTCCGGGGTGTGGTCGAGGGCGGCGTCGCCGGGGCCGTAGGTGACGATCGGGCAGCGCCAGACGGGGCCGACGATCGTCATGTCGGAGGTGCCGAGCTTGAGGGTGAAGCGGGGCGTGCCGCCCGCCGCCCGGATCGCCCGTAGGAAGGGGGGGACGAGCGGCGAGCGCTTCTCTTCACGGTAGCCGAGCTGGACCCCTTCGACCGCGACCTCGGCGTCGCCGGCCAGCTCGCGGACGCGGCCGAGCAGCCCGTCGACGTCGGCGCCGGGGGGGAGGCGGAGACCGACCGAGAGGGTCGCCTCGTCGTGGAGGCCGTCGCCGCCGGCGGCCATGCCGCGGAGCCCGGCGGTGATGCTCGGGAAGCCGCCCGGGGCGCCGGCGGCGGCGTTGCGGGCGGCGACCTCCGCCGTCAGCGCGTTCCAGAAGGCGATCGCCTGCTCGGCGACCGACTCGCCGGGGCCGGCGGTGTGGCGGGCGGGGCGGCGGAGGCGGTAGCGGAAGCCGGTGGTGCCGCGGTAGCCGAGGCAGAGGGCGTCCCAACCGCTCGGCTCGCCGATGACGCAGAAGTCGGGGGCGGGCCAGGCGGCGACGGCCGAGGCGCCGGGGGAGCCGATCCGCTCTTCGCCGACGGCGCCGACG
>JBBSNJ010000451.1:0-3762 GCA_038232775.1 Thermomicrobiales bacterium | reverse complement strand
GCTCGGAGTCGACTTTGGCCGGGTCGATCTCGATCCCGATCCCCGGCCGCTGCGGCACCGTGACGTAGCCGTCGACCGGCTTGACGGGGTCCTGCCAGAAGTACTGGAGCAGCTCGTTCCACTTGACCAGGTACTCGACCATCGGCGCCGCCGTGGTCGGCAGCGCGGCCGTCAGGTGCAGGTTGGCCGGCACCGAGTGGCCGTGGGGAATCATCGGCACGTCGTAGGTCGAGGCCAGCGCCGCGATCTTGACCATCTCCGAGATGCCGCCGGCCCAGAAGGTGTCGGGCTGGAGCAGGTCGGCCGCGCCGGCGTCCATCAACTGCTTGAGGCCCCAGCGGGTGTACTCGTGCTCGCCGGTCGCGATCGGGACGGGGGAGAGGCGGCGGATCTCGGCGCAGGCGTCGATCTTGTCCGGCATCACCGGCTCTTCGAGCCAGCGCGGCTCGTACTCGGCCAAGCGCTGGGCGAGACCGACCGTGTAGGGGACGTTCCAGCTCATCCAGGCGTCGAGCATGACGTCGACGTCCGGCCCGACCGCCTCGCGCAGGGTCGCCATCAGCTCGACGTTCTTGGCGATGCCCGGCTTGCCGTCGGTCGGGCCGTGGCGGGGGAACCACTTGGTGGCGGTGTAGCCCTGGGCGGCGATCTCGCGCCCCCGCTGCCGCACCTTCTCCGGCTCGAGCGAGTAGCCGAGCATGCTGGCGTAGGCGGGCACGGTCTCGCGGATCGGCCCCCCCAGCAGCCGATAGACCGGCTGCCCCAGCCACCGCCCCTTCAGGTCCCAGAGGGCGCAGTCGATGGCGCTGATCGCGATCATTGTCGGCCCTTTGCGGCCGTGGACGGCCTCCCGGTACATCTTGTCCCAGAGGCGCTCGGTGGCGCGCGGGTCCTCGCCGACGAGCAGCCCGCGGAACTGCTGGTCGATGATGTAGGCGATGTCGTGGGCGACCATCCCCGCCAGCCCGTAGACCTCCTCGTCGGTCTCGATCTGGAGGACGACCGAGCGGATCTGGTAGTGCCCCTCCTCGACCTTGCGCGGCAGCCAGAAACCGGGCGCCGCTCCCTGCGCCTTGTGCTCGGGGTAGACGTCGATCGGCCGCGACAGCCGCTCCTCCCAGAACTCCCCTTCGAACTCGAACGAGCCGGTCAACTCCCGCAGCCGCAGGTTGGTGATTTTCATGTGCTCCTCCTCCAAGCCGGACCGCAGCCGGCGAACCTCGCCGACGCGATCCCGGGGTGGCAGACGGTCTGTCCTAAGCCGGCGCCCAGCAGAAGCGCCTCCCGAACCGCCGGCTGGGGTCGCCCCCGAGTCGATCGAAGCCGACGATGACCCCGCCTGTGGGGCCGGCGTGCTCGAACCGGCGCGTGCCGCCGGACGTCGTCAGTACGGCGCTGTCCCCGATAGCTACCCAGGCCGCAGGGTCCGTGCCGGGCTGGTCGGCCCTGCGCCTAGGGCGCTGTCGAATCGGTGACCATCGGCGGCGCCGTTGGCTCGGTCGTCCCGTTGAGTGCAGGTGGCGAACGATGACTCATACCGGAAACGAAGCGTCCCCTCCTTCCACGCGCTCCCGCTTCATGGAGCATCCGCCATCGGGGGCGCGCGCCGCCCATGCTCTCGGAGGAAGGCGACGACCTCGGCGAGGGTGGGTATCCCCGCGCGGCCGCCGAGCATTCGGCACTTCAGCGCCGCGCTGGCGCTGGCGAACTCCGCCACGTCGTCGAGCTCCCAGCCGCGAAGCAGGCCAAAGAGGTAGGCACCGTGGAAGACGTCCCCGGCACCGGTGGTGTCGACGACCGGCACCCGAAAGCCCGGCGTGTGGAACGTCCCGTCGGCCGTCTCCGTGAGCGAGCCGTGCTCGCCACGGGTCACGACCACGATCCGCGGTCCCAACGCTCGGAGGCAGGCGGCACCGGTCCGGACGTCGCCATCTGGGGCGGCGGCGGCGGCGAAGCGTTCCCCCACGATCAGGATCTCGATCAGCGGGACCAACGCGAACTGGCGCGGGTCCGGCGTCCCCGCATCGAGGCAGACGCCGACACCGGCGGCGCGGGCCGCCCGCGCCGCCACCAGCGCCGCTTCCCCATGGCTGCCGTCCAGGTGGAGGAAGCGACCGGAGCAGAGGTAGGCGAGGTCGAGACCGGCCACCGGCACCTCCCCGGCCGTCCCGCGCGAGGCGCAGATGCTTCGTTTGCCGGACGGCTGGTCGACCAGGATGATGCAGCGGGCGGACGTTGCGTCCGGCACGACCTGCACCCGGCTGAGGTCGACCCCCTCCGCCGTCATCTCTGCCCGGATCTGGTGCCCGACGTCGTCGTCGCCGAGGCGGCCGACGAAGCCGGTCGCGGCGCCGAGCCGGGCCAGGGTCACCAATGCTTGGGCGACCGGTCCTCCCCCCTGCCGCGAGACATCGAGCAGGGGCGTGCCCTCGTCCAGCCTCGGGAGGTGGGGAACGAGACCCAGATCGTCGAGCGAGCAGAATCCGAGACCGACGACGTCCATCGTTGCGCCTCAACCCTCGACCAGGACCTTGCGGGTCTCTCCCGACAAGAAGAGCCGGAACGCCTCGTCCAACTCCCGGCCGGGGAGGACGTGGGAGATGAGTTGCTCGGCGCGCATCGCGCCGTCTCGGAGCAACCGTTGGTTCTCGGCGAACTCGGTCAACGGGAAATACCACGAGCGGATCAGGTGGTAGTCGGTCAACATCGTCGCCGCGTCGGGCTCGAAGGTCCAGGGCTCCCACGCCTCGCCGAGCAGCACGACGCGACCACCGGGAGCGACGGTCCGGATCGCCTGCATGATCGTCGGCTGGCTGCCGACCGCCTCGACCACGACGTCGAGGTCGGCGAGCGCGGCGAGATCGTCTGGGCTGACCGGGGTCGCGCCGAGGTCGGCGGCGGCGGCGCGGCGTGCCGCCACCAGATCGCAGGCGAACACCTCTGCCACGCCGAAGGCGATCAATCCCGCGACGGCGCCGAGGCCAAGCGGACCGCAGCCGATGACGAGGGCGCGTGCGGCCTCGTGGCCGCGGGCGAGGCGCAGGCCGTGCCAGGCGGTGCCGATGGTGTCGAGCAGCAGCACCGCGGCGTCGAGCCCGACCGCATCGTCGATCGGCAGCACGTCGATCGCCGGCACGGCCATGTACTCGGCGTAGCCGCCGTCCCAGGGTGGGGTCCAGCCGAGCAGGCCGCGCCGCTGGCGGCAGAGGTTGGTCAGACCGCGGCGGCAGTAGGAGCACCGGTTGCAGAAGACGGTGAGGTAGGCGACGCCGCGCGTCCCCTCGGCGACGTCGCAGCCGTTGGCGTCGACGACCGTGCCGCTGACCTCGTGCCCGGGCGTCAGCGTCGACCCGAGACGATAGGGTTTGCGGTCCGAGCCGCAGAGGCCGCAGTAGGCGACCCGCATGAGCACTTCGCCGGCCGCCGGCTGGGGCATCGGCACCTCGACCTGCTCGATCCGTCCTTCACCGAGAAAGCGCGCCGCCCGCATCGTTCCTCCCGTGCCCGAATCGAGACCGTCGCCCGTGGCTGCCCGGCCCTGATTGACCTGATCGATCAGTCCTTGATGGCTCCCATCGAGAGGCCGGCGACGAGGTACTTGAGGACGAACAGCGAGAAGAAGAAGACCGGCGCGAGGATCATCAGGCCGGCGGCCGCCAACGGTCCCCAGTTGATCCCTTCGAAGCTCATGAAGCCGAGCAGGGAGACCGGTGCCGTCTGGACCCTGGAGCGGGTGAAGATTAGGGCGAAGAGGAACTCGTT
>JBBSNJ010000450.1:0-3762 GCA_038232775.1 Thermomicrobiales bacterium | reverse complement strand
GGACGCCGGGCGATGGCTCGGAGGACGCAGCGCCGCGAACAGCCCTCGCCGGCGGCGCCGTTCGCTGTCGCTTGGTCGGTCGCGACTTCCGGAGGCGCGGCGCGGGGTCCGGAAGTGGGGCCGCCAGACCCGTGGCGGTTCCCCGCTTGGTCCACGTTTCGGCCCCGGCGGCAGCGCGCCCCCGGCCGGCGCCACGGGCTACACTTGGCGCCATGGAACGGCAGACCCTGATCGTCGACGCCGACGACACCCTCTGGGAGAACAACGTCTACTTCGAACGGGCAGTCGAGGCGTTCCTCGATTTCCTCGCCCACTCGACCCTCTCCCGGCAGGAAGTCCGGGCCGTCCTCGACGAGATCGAGCTGGCCAACCTCGGGGTCCACGGCTACGGATCGACCGCCTTCGCCCGGAACCTGCGGCAGTGCTACGAGCGGCTGGCCGAGCGCGAGCTGAGCGAGGGGGAGCTGGCGGCGGTGATGGACTTCGGCGAGGGCATCCTGCGCCAGGAAATCGAGGTGATCCCCGGTGTCGAGGAGACGCTGGCCGTGCTCGCGAGCCGGCACGAGCTGGTCCTCTTCACCAAGGGGCAGCCGGAGGAGCAACAGCTGAAGGTCGACCGGTCCGGTCTCGCCCCCTACTTCGGGCGGACCGCGATCGTGGCCGAGAAGCACCGCGCCGCCTATGCCGCGCTGGTGGCCGAGCTCGGCGCCGACCGGCACCGGACCTGGATGGTCGGCAACTCCCCGAAGTCGGACGTCAACCCGGCGCTGGCCGCCGGCCTCAACGCCGTCTACGTCCCCCACCCAAGCACCTGGAGCCTGGAGCGGGAAGACCTCCTGCCCGAGCCCGGCCCCGGCCGGTTGCTCGTCCTCGACCGCTTCGCCGACCTGCGGCGGCATTTCTGAGTGGGCAGTGGGCAGTGGGCAGTGGGCAGTAGGCTGTGGGCAGTAGGGCATCTTCCGTCGTCCTGGCGCCAAACCCCTAACGCCTGAGAACTAGAATCTGCCCATTACCCACCACCCACTACCCACTACCCGATGGCCTGCTCGGCGACGAAGGCGATCCGGGTGCCGTCGGGGGACCAGACCGGGGAGTGGTCGCGGAGCTCGGTCGCGACCAGGGGGCGCTTATTGGAGCCGTCGGCGCGCATCAGCCAAATGTCGCCGTCGGAGGCGAAGGCAATCTGGCGGCCGTCGGGGGACCAGGCGGGGTCGAGGCTCCGGCCCGAGTGGGTCAGGGTCAGGTTCTCCAGCGGGCCGAAGCCGCGTGGGCTGAGGGCGTAGACGTCCTCCTCGCCGTCCCGCCGGGCCGCGAACAGGAGCTTGTGGCCGTTCTCCGACCAGTCGACCCCGGCCAGCGGTTCGACTTCGGTCAGGCGCTCTTGCCCCGTGCCGTCGGGGTCGACCAAGTAGAGTCCGCCGGTCGCCCCCCGTGCCTCCGGGAAGCGGACGAAGGCCAGGCGCTCCCCGTCCGGCGCCCAGCTCGGGGCCGCGGCGTTGGCGACGGCCAAGCGTTGGCCGGGCGGCTCGTCCAGGGGCAGGACGGCGTTGCCGATCGGGATCTCGCTGAGCTGGATCGGAGCGGCGGTCTCGCCGCCGGTGGCGACGGCGTAGACCTCGTCGCCGTTGCCGTCCCACGAGACGTAGGCGAGGCGTCGGCCGTCCGGCGACCAGGTCGGGGGAGCGTCGACGGCGATCGCCGCCACCTCGTCCCCCGGGTCCCGCTCCAGCATCGGCCGCGTGATCTCGCCCGAGCCATCGACCGCAACGATCCGGAGCAGGAGGGCGTCGGGATCGACGAAGGCGAGGCGGTCGCCGTCGGGAGACCAGGCGGGGGGGCCCGGCCGAACCGCCTCGGCGACGCGGACGCGGCCAGTGCTGTCGGCGTCGATCACCACGATCCCGTCGGCGTCGGCGAAGGCGAGCCGGTCCCCGTCCGGCGACCAGTCGGGCTGGGCGGGGACGTCGCTGAGGCGGGCCAAGCCCGACCCGTCGGCGGCGACGAGGTAGATGCCGGCCGGCCCGCCACCCCAAGCGAGCGGCACCGAGCAGGCCGTGAGCGAGACCGTGCCGGCCACCAGGGCGAGCAGCGCGGCGAGGTGGCGGCGGGGCATCGGGATCGGCTCTCCCACGGATTCGCGCGGTGGCCGGGCGGCGACCAGGGGCGGTTCCGGCCATTCTACCGTCCGCTCCGGTCGCGGGATCGACCCGCTCCGTCCTCCGCGACCGCCGACGGGGCGAGGCGGCGGACCAGCGCCAGACGCCAACCGCGACGCGGGGAACGGGTCGGACGCGGGCGAGGCGCTTCCGGCCGGTCCGCGCCACCCTGGGCGCCGAGTGCGGAGGGCGGCAGCGGCGCGGTGGCCGGCCGGCTGGCTACTCGATCAGCCCTTCGAGCCGGTCGACGTAGCCGTCGAGGAGACGGAAGGCGCGCTCGATCGGCTCGGGGGAGGTCAGGTCGACGCCGGCGTCGGCGAGGGCCGTGATCGGGTCCTTCGAGCCGCCGGCGCGGAGGAAGTCGAGGTAGCGGTCGCGGGCGGCGGCGTCGCCGGCGCGGATCGGCTCCGCCAACGCGGCGGCGGCGGCGATGCCGACGCCGTACTGGAAGACGTAGAAGTTGGCGAAGAGGTGCGGGAAGCGGGCCCAGGTGATCCCCATCCGGGCCTCGTCGATGACGACCTGGCCGCCGTAGCCTTCCCGGTAGAAGCCGAGCAGGGTGGCGCTCATAGCGTCGGCGGTCAGCGCCTCCCCCCGCTCGACCGCCTCGTGGCAGTCGAGCTCGAAGCGGGCCAGGATCGGCATCGTGAAGAAGTAGCGGAGGAAGTTCGCCATCCGCTCCTCGATCACGGCGAGCTGCCAGTCGCGGTCGAGGTCCTGGCCGAGCAGGTAGGACCCGAGCAACGCCTGGTTGAAGTTGGAGGCCGTCTCGGCCGCCGACATCCCGTAGTCGGCGTAGGTGATCGGCTGCGACTGCCAGGTGAGGGCGGAGTGGAGGGAGTGCCCCAGCTCGTGGGTGAGGGTGCTGACGCTGGAGAGGGTCTGCTGGTAGGTCATGCTGATGAAGGGGTGGGTGCCGTAGACGCCGGAGGAGAAGGCGCCGCCCCCCTTGCCGACGTTGGCCGCTCGGTCGACCCAGCGGTCGGCGATCCCCCGGCGGACGGCGCCGACGTACTCCCCGCCGAGGGGCGCCAGCGACTCGGCGATCAGGTGGACGCCGCGCTCCCAGGGCACGGCCGGGTCGGCGGCGAGGGGGGCTTCCAGGTCGTAGCCGTGGAGGTCCCCTTCGGGCAGACCGAGCAGACGGCGGCGGACGTCGAAGTAGCGGTGCCAGGTCGGGAAGTTTTTCCAGACCGTGTCGAGCAGGCTGTGGAAGACCGCGGTCGGAACGTTGTCGTAGCTCAGGGCGGCTTCGAGGGCGGAAGGATAGTCGCGGGCGCGGGCGGCGAAGACGTCCCGCTTGACCGCGCCGGCGAGGATGGCGGCGAAGGTGCGGCGGAAGGCGAGGTAGGCGTCGGCCGAGGTTTCCCAGGCGTCGCGCCGGACGCGGCGGTCGGCGCTCTGGAGGAAGCGATCGAGGTTCCCCTGGGCGAGCCGGACCTCACCGCCGTCCTCGCCGCGGATCGTGCCGAGCGGCAGTTCGCCGTCCTCGAGCACGCCGTGGGCGGCGTCGATCGTGCCGAACACCTCCTCGGCGCCGGCCAGCGTCTCCTCGACCTCGGTCGAGCGGAGGTGGGCGCGCCGGCGCCGCGTCCGCTCGACGGCG
>JBBSNJ010000449.1:0-3770 GCA_038232775.1 Thermomicrobiales bacterium | reverse complement strand
GGTCAATAAGCTCTACGGCGACGGGTTCCTCACCGTTAGGGATGTCGTCGGCGGCATGACCTTCGACGGGAGCGAGCCCACGTCCTAGCGGAACAGCTCGGCGACCGGGAGGCGGAAGCCGGACAGCACGTCGCCGCCCTCCAACTCGTCGCCCGCGCCGAGCGTCCGCACCGGCTGCTCGGGCTCCCACACCGCCACGGTCCGGCTCGGCGGATCGGCTACCCAAACCAAGCGCACACCCCCCTCCAGCCAGAGCCGAACCTTCGCCACGACGTCCACCCTCGCGTCGCTCGGCGAGACGACCTCGACCACGAGGTCGGGGGCCAACCGCAGAAAACGAGCGTGTTGCGCCGGCGGTGGGACGCGCTCGGCCTGGACGAAGGCGACGTCCGCCGCCCACAGGATCTCGCGCTCCTCCCCGGAGAAGAGGACAAAGCCGCCGTCGGCTCCGTAGACTCGCCCAAGTCCACGGGGCAGGACATGCCCCGACAAGTAGTAGCCAGCGACCATCCCGATGCTGCTTGCTTCTCCCCCCGCCGGCGCCACCTCGACGATCCTCCCGTCGATCAACTCCCAGAACCCGTCCGGCACCCCGTCCCGCTCCAGGTCGTCGACCGTGACCCGCTTCGTCGCCACCATCGCCGCGCTCCTCTCCCCTATCGGAACAGCTCGGCGACCGCGACTCGGAACCCAGGCAGCACGTCGCCGCCGTCGAGCTCGTCCCCGATCCCCAGCACCCGCACCGATTGGCCGGGTGCGTGGACCGCGACCGAGCGCTCCACAGGATCGACCACCCAAAGCAGAGCGACCCCGCCTTCGAGGTAGTCCGCGACTTCCTTTGCCACCCGCTCCGGCTCGTCCACCAACCCCAGTACCTCGATGGCGAGGTCCGGCGCCACCGAGCTCAATCCGTCCCAGGCCGCCTCGCCCGGCAGCCGGCGGTACCGGAGGAACGCCAGGTCCGGCGGGTGGAGGCCGCGACCGGACGGGGCGACGAACCCGAACCCGGGCCCGAACAGCCCCAGGCCCGCCGCCGGTTCGGTCCCGAATCGCTGCACCAATCGGAACTCCACCATCGACCGTCGGAAGAACCCCAGGCGCCGCTCCTTCGCCTTCGGTCCGAGCGGGCAGCCGTCGATCATCTCTTCCTTTTCCCGCCCCGGCAGCTCCCAGAGGTCGTCCGCCGTCCAGCGTCGCGGCCGCTCGCCCATCACTCGCTCCCTCGCCCGGCCGGCGGCCGTCCGCGGTGGACCGTCGCCGTCGGCCCTGGTCCGCGCGGTCGCCACCCGCGCTCCCCGTCAATAGCCGCGCCGCTTGTCGACCACGTTCAGCAGCGGCTCCCCCTTGCTGAAGCGGAGCAGGTTCTCCTTGAAGATCTCGACGCAGCGCCGCTCCTTCTGCCACGAGTCGCCGGCGAGGTGGGGCGTGATGATCAGGTTCGGCGCGTCCCAGAGGGGGCTGTCGGGGGCGAGCGGCTCGACCTCGGTCACGTCGAGCGCGGCGCCCGCTAGGCGGCCGCCGCGCAGCGCCTCGGCCAGCGCCGCCTCGTCGACGATGCCGCCCCGCGAGACGACGATCAGGTAGGCGTCCGGCTTCATCCGGGCTAGCTCCGCGGCCCCGATCAGGTGGTGCGTCTCCGGGGTGAGGGGGGCGGCGACGACGACGACGTCGGAGCGCTCCAGCAGCTCCGGCAGCCGGCTCGGCGGCCAGACCTCGTCCAGCCACGGCTCGCCGTCGACCGCCTGGGCGTCGAGCGCCAGCAGCGGCATCTCGAACGCCTGCGCCCGCTGGGCGATGCCGCGCCCGATCGCGCCGAAGCCGACGATCCCCATCGTCGAACCCATCACCTCGCGGCTGGTCCGGTACCCTTCCTTGCGCCCCCAGTGGTGCTCCTTCTGCCAGTCGTGGCAGATCGGCAGCCGGCGCGTCATCGCCAGCAGCAGGGCGAAGGCGTGCTCGCCGATCGAGGGGCCGTGCGCGCCGCGCGTGTTGGTCAAGACGACGTCGCTCTCGACCAGGGCCGGGACCTTGGCGACGTACTCGACGCCGGCGCTCGGCGACTGGATCCAGCGCAGCTTGGGCGCCGCCTCGACCACCTCGGCCGTCGGGAAGCCGTAGAGCACCTCGGCGTCGGCGACCTCGGCCATGATCTCCTCGGGCGTGGTCGCGCGGGCGAGGGTCAGGTCCGGGATCGCCGCCGACAGGTCGTCGAGCAGATCGAACTGGGCGGCGCCTTCGGCCGCGGCGAGGAGCACTTTCACGAGCAGGAATCTCCGTTCTTGGGCGGCGCCGAAACGGCCCTCACCCCCGCTCCCGCTCCCGGTGCGCGGGAGCGAGGACAACGCTCAACGGGTCGGGGTTGCCAGCGCTTCGCGAACGAGGCACGACCGTCCAGCCGCCGCCGAGACCGGACAGAGCGGCCGCACCGTCGGCCACCCCTCTCGGGCGCCGCGTGCCGCCCACGACACCGAGCGGCATTGTTCGTCCCCCCCCAACCATGCTCCCCGCTCCCGCGCACCGGAAGCGGGACTGGAGGGGAGGGCCGTTCGACCGGGAATGACGACGACCCAGCTGGAGCCGATCCCCCTAATAGCGGACCGTGGCCCCGGCACCGATCGCCTCGGCCGCGACTTCGCTCGCCTCGGCCTGGCGCCAGTCGATCGTCTCCAGGTCCTCGCGCAGGCCGCCGAGCATGTAGCGGAGCTCGCTCGCCATCGCGCAGAACTTGAACCCCTCGTCCAGGCGCTGCCGAACCCCGGCCGCGTGCGAGCAGTGGACGCCGGGCGCCACCCCGTTCCGGACGGCGGCGTCGCGGACGTGGAGGATCGCCTGGGCCAGGCTCGGCTCCTCGCTCTCGAGCGGGACGCCGAGGCCGAGGCCCATCGACGCCGCCAGATCGTTCGGGCCGATGAAGCAGGCGTCGACGCCGGGCACGCCCAAGATCTCGTCGACGTGCTCGACCCCTTGGATGTGCTCGATCTGGAGGACGAGCAGCACCTCCTCGTTGGCGTGGGCGAAGTAGTCGACCGCGCCGGTGCCAAAGGAGAGGGCGTGCCGGCCGCCGCCGACGCTTCGGTTCCCCTGGGGGTAGTAGCGGGTCGCCTCGACCGCTTGCTCCGCTTCCTCCTTCGAGTTGACCATCGGCACCACGATTCCCCAGGCGCCGGCGTCGAGCACCCGCGTGAAGTGCTCCGGCGTGTTCCACGGGATGCGGACCATCGGCGCCGTCGGCGAGGCCGCCATCGCCAGGAACATCTGGGCCAGGGTCCGGATGTCGACCGGGTTGTGCTCGGCGTCGACCACCAGCCAATCGAAGCCGACCCGGCTCGCCTGCTCGGCCGCCTCCGGGCTGGGCAGGGAGAGCCAGGTGCCGAGGGACGCTTCCCCGTTGGCCAGCCGTCGTCGGACGTGATTCCCGCGCATGATCATTCGTCCCTTTCCGCCGCCGGCGGCTGCCGGCGGGCGTCGTCTCCGCGACCGTTCCTTGGCCGATTGTATGCCAGCCGCGCCAGTGGGCGGGCGCGGCGGGCGGCCCCCCACGGGCCATCGCCCTGCGACCGACCCCGGTCGACCAGAGCGCACCGGGAGTGCCCTCGATCCGGGGCGACTCCTGATGCCGGCCAGCGCAACGCCCGCATCCCCGGCCCGCTGCCGCGTCCGGGAGCGGGGCGACCTGTCCACCCCGGCAGGGGGCGTGCTTCACCGACGTTCCAGACCGCGCCCCACCCGCCGGCTTCGGCCGGCTTCGTCGTCCGAGCACGGGGAATGAT
>JBBSNJ010000448.1:0-3778 GCA_038232775.1 Thermomicrobiales bacterium | reverse complement strand
GCGGGGCTGGGGGGTGAGAGCTTCTCCCGGGAAAGCTGAATCGCGGGCCCGAAGCCAGTATTCGTGGGGCGTCAGCCTTTGTGGACCTGGTAGGGGCGACGCACGCGTCGCCCGGCTCCGGAGTCAACGGGCGGCGCGTGCGTTGCCCCTACTTGCGACGGGTTGGCGCTCCAGCCTCGATGCGCCACGAACTGGTGGTGCCGGTTCCCAATAGGGAACCACCGTGAGGGATCGGTAGTTCCCCGGCAGAAGCGTCGGGCTGCTAGCCGGCGCTGGGGGAAATCGTCAGCGGTACCGGACGTAGGAGACCGCTACCCACCCTTCACCGCTGACCGACGAGACCGGGAGGTAGCCGTCGTGCTCGGGGCCGGTCGGCGTCAGGCCCGTCTCCGTCGGGAGGACGCCCAGGATCGCGGCGGTCGCTGAGGGTTCGGCCCGCAGGTTGACCTCCGCGATCGCCGTCGCCGCCGTGGCGTCGTCGCGGAGCAGACGATCGACGGCAACCCAGCCCCGCCGGCCGCCGTGCTCGACCGGGAGGTAACCCGCGGCTTCGGGGCCGAGGATGCCGACCCTGATGCCGAGGGGGAGCACCGCCACCGGCTCCGCCCACTCGTCCGGGGTCGCTCGGAGGTCGGCCCCCGCGACCGTCGTCGCGTTCCAGGGAGGGACCGCGCCGCCGTCGCAGGCGTCCCCTCGCCGGACACTGGCCTGCCAGAGCAGGCGGACCCCGAGCGGGGCGGAGGTCGCGGTGGGGTCCAGGCCGAGGTCGCGCCAGGTCGCCGCCGAAACGTGGAGGGCGGCGGGTGCTTGCCACGCCTTCGCGTCGTAGCCGTCGTCGGTGCGGCCCGGACCGAAGCCGAGGTCGCTCCCCTCGGCCGCGGCGGCGGCGGCCGGGATGCCCCGCGGCAAGGGATAGGTCCGTTCCCCCTCGGGCGCCCACCAGTTGTCGCGGACGAAGCCCGGCCCGAGGTCGAGCACCGGCGCCGAGCGGCAGGCGCCGGTGGTCGGATTGGTCAACTCGACCCAGCAGAGACCGTCCGCGTCGGCGCAGCTCGTCTGCGCCCCCCACTCACCGCCGGCGCCGTTCCCCGGCGACAGCCAGGGACAGGAGGAGACGGTGCAGGCGGGGAGCCCGACCAGTCGGTCGTCCGCGCCGAGGCGATACCCGCTCGCGGTCGCCTGCCCGACCAAGCCGTCATCCGGGGTGCCGAAGACGCGCGCCGTCAGGTCGTAGCGGCCATCGGTCCACGTTTCGCCCTCCTGGGCCGCCGCCATCGTACCCAGCGGCGTTGTCCAGAGACCCAGGAGGAGCGCCAGCACGACGCCCAGTCGTCGCTTTCCTGCTCCGGCGATGGGCCGGCCGGGCAGACGACGACGGCGGAAGCGGTCGGGCCGCCGTCGGATTCGACCCGTCGCGGGGGACGCGGCGCTCGACATTGGTGATTCTCTCCTCGCTTTCCCGACGCCGGTTTGATTCTGGAGGGCAGCGGCTTGCCTGGCTCGGGGACGACCGAAGCTCGCGAACCGAGACACCGTCACGACGACGCTCGCTGTCATCGCTGCACACTTCTATCACAGTGTACGTACACCTGCAAGGGGTGGCTCCCCGCGATCGAAGCCGGCGGATGCTTGGGAGAGAACCGTGTTCCGCTCCGAGCGCTCCACCTGCTGCATCTTGCGTTCCTGCCCGCGGAGACGCTTGCCGGGCGGGCGTCCACTGGATAGGATCGAGCTGGCTGGTTCTCTTGGAATCGGTCACGTTTTATCGGACCGTTGGATGAGGAGCGATGCCCAGTTCATGGCGCGGCGACCGGCCCAGAACTCTCGGGCGACCACTTGTCGATCCCGGATGGGGGGCCAGCGGCAGCGCTCATCCGGACCCCTTCGGCCACGATCCGATCCGCCGTTCGGGGCTCCTGGTGATCGCCGCCGGGTCGGTCTTCTTCGCGCCGCTGGTTGTCGGCGGCGATGCCGGTGCCTTCGTCCTCCTGACGGCTGGCTGGCTGGGCCTGCTCGGCTTGGCGATTGGTCTCCCGGTCCTGGCGCTGAGCTTGATCGAATGGGTCTGCGCCGAGATTGGGCGGCGGCTCCGGCCGGCGGTCGAGGAGCTGGCGGTGCCGCTCCGGCTCAGCCACCTCCTCCGTCGCCACGGCTACGACACCCTCGCCGAGGTCGAGCAGACGCCGGACGCGGCGCTGCTCCTGATCTCGAACATGACCGCCCGCGACGTGCGGGAGGTCCGCCGTGCCGCCTCGCTCTGGCGCTACCGTCGCTGGCAAGAGCGCGGCTTCCCGTAGTGCGGAATCTTGGTGATCGCGTCAACTACTCCGAGAGCAGCCCTCATCCCCGACCCCTCTCCCATGCTGGGGAGTGGAACGGGGGAAAGGACGTCTTTCCGCCCAACCGAAGCGTTCACCGAGACGCCGCATCTTCCGCGCACGAGGTCGGCGGCCTGAGGAAGTCGGAAAGGCGCCTTCGACCGCGAACTTCCGAACAGACTCGCAAGGCGGTTGGTTCCTCGATCAGGCGCCGGCGTCCGAGAGGTAGTACGTCATGCTCTGGAGCGCGCCGACCGGGTCGATCTCTCGCACCGTCACCCCCGGCGGTACCCTCAGGACTGTGGGCGCGTAGTTGAGCAGGGCTTGGACACCGCCCTCGATCATCCGCTCAGCGACCTGCTGGGCGGCGCCGGCTGATACCGCGATGATCCCGATCGCCAGCCGCTGCTCCGCCACGACCTCGGCGATCCGCTCGATCGGCAGGATCGGGACATCCCCCGCACGGTGCCCGATCCGCGCCGCGTTCTGGTCGAAGATCGCGGCGATCTCGAAGGTGGGGGCGAAGCCGCGGTAGCGGGCGATGGCCCGACCGAGGTTGCCATAGCCGGCGAGCGCGACCCGCCACCGCTGGTCGAGTCCCAAAATGTGGGCAATCGCGTCGGCGAGGAACTCGGTGTCGTACCCCTTCCCCTGCTTGCCGAAGCGGCCGAAGTAGGAGAGGTCGCGCCGAATCTGGGCGGCGGTGACGCCGATGTGGTGGGCCAATTCGTCGGAGGAGACCGAGGCCACACCCCCTTTCGCCAGGCGGCGCAGCGTCCGAACGTAGGTCGGCAGCCGACGGATCACGACGTCGGGGATGGCGTCGGTCTCCAGCGGGGCACCGGCCAGGCCGGAACCGTTGCCGGAGACGGTCGGGCCATCGCCAGACGCGGCGCCGTCTTCGAGAGCGATCATCTCGGTCGGAGATGTGGGGAGGTCTGACGGTGACATAGCGTCGCGCCCTGAGTATCACGCGGCGGGCGCCGCGCCCTGATCGTGAGAGCTTTCACAAGTATCGACCCGCGCCGAGGGGCCGTCAAAGGGGCCGGCGCGGGGGCCGCAGTCGCACGGTGGGCGGGAACGCCCTTGCCGGTTCCCGCCGAATCGTGTGCCCCGGCAGAGGGGAACGCCGGCACCCTGTCCGGCGCAGGACGAGGCCGGGCGTGACCCGCGAAGGCGACGCGAGCGCTTGTTGGAAGCGCCGTCGGCGTCCGGTCGGGATGCTGCTTTCTGCGCCCGCTAGCCTGGGGCCGACTATCGCAGCGGCATCAGCTACCCTGCCAGCGGGGGACGACGCTGGACCGTGCTCTGAGGCGAACTTCGGGGCAGGGGCAGCGCGGCAGCTCCCCCTCTCCCGCGAACCGGGAGAGGGGGCTGGGGGGGGGGGAAACGGACTCCGGGCGAACACGTCCCTTGCGCGCGGCGGCGGCGGGCCGTCCCCCCCGGCCCCGCTCCCGGGG
>JBBSNJ010000447.1:0-3780 GCA_038232775.1 Thermomicrobiales bacterium | reverse complement strand
GCGCGGCGCGTCCTTGAGCAAGTAGCCAGTCGCCCCCGCCTCGATCGCGGGCAGGATGTCGGCGTCGCCGTCGTAGGTCGTCAGGATCACGACCCGGGTCGAGCTCGGATCGGCCGCGATCTGGGCCGTCGCTGCGACGCCGTCGGTGCCCGGCATCCGGAGGTCCATCAGGACCACGTCGGGACGCAGGCTCGTCGCCAGGCGGACCGCTTCCGCCCCGTCGACCGCCTCCCCGACCACGTCGAAGCGGGGCTGCTCGGCCAGCATCCCGCGCAGCCCGGCCCGGACCACGGGGTGGTCGTCGGCGATCACGATCCGGATCGGGCGAACTTCCTCAGGCCGCATCGGACGTCCCTCCCGCGTCGTCAGGGGCTCCCTCCGTTCCTCCTGGAGCCTCGTCGGCCCAGTCCGCATCGCCCGCCGGCACCGCAACGGCGACGGCCGTGCCTTCCCCTGGCGCGCTCTCGACCGCGAGGCTGCCACCGACCCCCTCCACCCGTCGTTGCATCGCCGCCAGGCCGAAGCCGGCACCCGTCCCGCCGTCGCCGGCGGTGCCCGACCCGGCTTCGGCCGCCGGCGAGAACCCTCGGCCGTCGTCGCGCACGTCGAGCGTGACCGCGTCGTCGAGGTAGGAGAGGGAGACGACAATGCGTTGGCAGGCTGCGTGCTTCGAGGCGTTGGTCATCGCTTCCTGCGGGACTCGCAGCAGCGTCACCTCGACCTCCGGCCGTAGGGGGCGCATCTCCCCGGTGACGGTCAGGCCCACGTCGGCCGCCTGCTCCTCCCCCCAGCGCTCGGTCAAGCGCGCCAGCGCCTCCGGCAGCGTTGACCGCGTCAGAGCCTCCGGCCGGAGCGCCCAGACGAAGCGGCGGGCCTCGGTCAAGCTCTCCCGCGCCGTGGTTCGCGCCCGTTGGAGGTGACGGGAGGCGATCCCCCGCTCGTCCTCCAGCGCTGCCTCGGCCGCTTCCAGGTTGATCACGATCGAGGTGAAGCCCTGGGCCAACGTGTCGTGGATCTCCCCGGCCAACCGCTGCCGCTCGGCCAGGGCACCGGTCCGTCGCTCGGCGCTGGCGAGCTCTTGGCGGGTGGCTTCCAGCTCCCCGATCAAGCGCTTTCGATCGTCGCTCTGGGAGATGATCGCGTCGATGTAGGCGGCGAGCAGTCCGCCGACCGCGACCGAGACGACGAAGATCCCGATCGCCTCGGGCGTCGGCCGAGTGAGCCGCCCCTCGGTCCAGTCGCCGGCAGCCCAGATCACGATCGATAGGAGCGCTGATCCCGGGACCGACCAGCGCAGCGGCAGCAGGGCGTAGAGCTGCCAGTAGGCGGCGAAGGCGAGGAGAAAGCCGGCCGGGTGGAGCATCACCAGCGTGAAGAATCCAACGAGGAAGCCGCCGTAGTAGCGGAAGATTCCGGCCGACGGTCCAGCCCAGGTGCGCGCTTGGTGGAGGCCGGAGCGATACCAGCCGGCGAGACCCGCCGCGACCGCCACGAAGCCAATTCGCCTCCCCCAACCGGTGGCGGGATCGATCACGGTCAAGAAGCTCGCCATCGCGAGCAAGCCGTAGAGCAGGGTGCCCCAGAGCCGGTACCCCCGCCACTCTGTCCAAACGTCCGGGCCATGCGCCCGGCCCGTCCTGGTCGGGGCGGCGGGCGCCGCCGGTAGCGCTTCGGTGGGTCGCCGCCGAGCCATCCACGCCCCCAATCGGACGGCGGGCGAAGCGTCCGCCAGGCGCCGGCGCCGGCTCGACCTCACTGCCAACGGAAGAGCCGGACCGAGAGCAGCGCGCCGCCGACGAGGAGCGCGCCGAGGTAGAGGATCTCCGGCCAGAGAGAACCGACCCCGCGGCCGAACCAGGCGCCCTGCATCACCTCGACCACCTGGGTCAGCGGCAGGACATCGCTCACCCGCTGCAGCCAGGCCGGCATCAACTCGGTCGGGAACGTCGCCCCCGAGAGGAAGAGCATCGGGAAGAAGACCGCCTGGCCGATCGCCTGCGCCGTCCGCTCGGTCGGCGCCAAGCTGGCGATCACGTAGCCGACCGCGAAGAACGCGACCGCGCTCAGGGCAAAGGCCGCGATCGTTCCCGCCAGCGACCCCCCGAACCGCAGCCCGAACACGACCTTCCCGACGATCGTCACCAGCACCCCGCCCGCGATCGCCGCCGCGAACGCGACCGCCACGTCGGCCGCGAAGTAGGTCAAGGGGGTCATCGGAGTCGTCCGGAACAGTTTGAGCACCTTTCTCTGGCGCAGCCCAGCGGTCGAGATCGGGATGCTGAGGAGGGCGACGGTGCCCAGGATAACCCCCGCGTAGGCCGGCACCGCGTGGTCGACCGCCCCGAACCCGACCTCATCGTAGATCGGGTCCGGCGCGTTCCCCCAGATCGCTCCGATCAACAGCAGCAGCAGCGTGGGGAAGATTAGGGTGAAGAAGAACGCCGCCGGCTCTCGCACGAACAGCTTCCATTGCACGACCGTCAACCGCCAGAGGCCCCGCATCGTCCCGCTCCTTCCGCCAAACACGAATCGACGACCGCCGCCCGGCGGTGCCCTGATCGCTCCTCACCCCGCGTCCCGCTCGCGCTCCTCCTGGCTGACCGCCCGCCGCCCGGTCCGGGCGATGAAGACGTCCTCCAGGGTCGGTTGGAGGGAGCGGAGATCGCGGAACGGCTGCCGCTCCCGCTCGAGCACCCCGACGACCACTCCGGCCAACCCTTCGGCGTCGCCGCGGACCACCACCCGGCCGTCGAGCCGCTCGACGCTGGTCACCCCCGACAGCTCGGCCAGCGGCGCCTCGTCGAACGGTCCGTCTGGCTCGAAGCTGATCCCGCGCTGGCCGCCGCCGAGGTCCGCCACCAGCCGGCTCGGCCGGTCGAGGGCGACGATCCGCCCGCCGTCCATGATCGCGACCCGATCGCACAGGCGCTCCGCTTCCTCCATGAGGTGGGTCGTCAGTAGCACCGTCGTTCCCCGCGCCCGGATCTCCTTGACCAACTCCCACACCATCTTGCGGGCCTGGGGGTCGAGCCCGGTGGTCAGTTCGTCGAGGAAGACCAGCTCCGGGTCGTGGACGAGGGCCAGCGCGATCAACAACCGTTGCTTCTGGCCGCCGGAGAGTTTGTCGTAGAACTCGGTCCGCTTGCCGGCGATCCCCACCCGCTCCAGCAGCACCGTCTGGTCGACCGCCCGAGGGTAGAGCGCCGCGAACAGCTCGACCGCCTCCCCGACCCGGAGGTGATCGGGCAGGTTCGCCTCCTGGAGCTGGGTGCCGATCCGCGCCCGGAGCGCCCGCCCCTGCCGCCAGGGGTCGAGCCCGAGGACCCGGATCGCCCCGTCGTCCGCCCGCCGCATCCCCTGGAGGCACTCCACGGTCGTCGTCTTGCCGGCCCCGTTCGGGCCGATCAACCCGAACACCTCGCCCTGGGCCACCTCGAACGAGACGCCATCGACCGCCGTCCGTTGCCCGTAGGCTTTGCGCAGCCCGTCGACGGTGATCGCCGCTGCCATCGATCCTCCCTGCCGTCCGCCGGCGCTCCCCTTCAGAGAGCGGGCCGGGGTCCGCGCTCCGGTCACCTCGTGCAGCTCGCGGGAGCCGCAGTCCCCGCGTCAGGGCGGGACCAGCGTCCTTCGAGTTTGGGCTACCGGGTCGTGGCCGGCATCGGCCGAAGGATTGGTTCGGCGGGGATGGTCGGCCGGTCCTGGCTCAACCGATGGGTCGGAGGGCTCCACCGAATGGATGACCGATCGACGCGGCTCCGCTGATCGTCCCGGCGGTGC
>JBBSNJ010000446.1:0-3788 GCA_038232775.1 Thermomicrobiales bacterium | reverse complement strand
CGCCGGCGGTCGTCCGGATCGAGGACGGGTGCGGCGCGTCGGCGGTGCGCGGGCTGCCGTCGACGCGGGACGCCTACGGCGACCACCAAGGGCCGGTCGACGTCGGCTTCTTGGGGGAGCAGATCTACATCCTGCAGGACGCGGCGGGGACGATCTCTGACGTCGGCGTGAACTTCCCGAACGGGCTCTACGCCGCGAACGCCGAGGGCGGGGTGCGGCTGGTCGGCGACGTCACCGGCTACGCGACGGACAACCCGCCGGACAACGTCTACCACCTGCTGCCGCTGGCCGAACCGTACGCGATGGTCGGCGACACGGACGGCTTCTGGGTGGTCGATGCTAACCGCGGCGAGCTGCTGCGGATCACCCCGGACGGGACCGTCACGCGCTTCGCTGATCTGTCCCTCAGCCACCCGGTGCCGACCGCGATCGCGCTGGCGCCGGGAGGTGGGGTCTACGTCGGTTTCTTCGGTGCCGCGCCCCACACCGACAACACCTCCAAGGTCGTCAAGGTGACGGCGGACGGGACCGTGACCGACGTCTGGACCGGATTGACCGCGGTCTCCGGACTCGCGGTCGCCCCGGACGAGACGCTCTACGCGCTGGAGATGGCGACCGGCAATACGCCCGAGCCGCCGTCGATCTACCCCTACACGGGGCGGGTGATCCGGCAGACGGGGCCGGCCTCGGAAGAAGTGGTGGCGCAGGGGCTGAACTACCCCGTTCACCTCGAGTTCGGTCCCGACGGGGCGCTCTACGCCTCGCTGCCGGCGATCGCGGCCGATGGCGAGCTGGGGGGGATTGTTCGGATCGATCCGAACGCGGCGCTGCCGGTCGTGGTGCCGCCGGACGTGCTCGATGATTCGTCCTGCCCGACCGACCTGCCGTCGGCGGCGTCGCCGGTGGTGGTGACGCCGGGGCTGCCGGGCGAGGGGCCGCTGCCGACCCCGGCGGCACCGCCGACCGAAGCGGTGGAGACGCCGACGCCGGCGCCGGTGGGCTCGAACGACGCGACCCCCGACCCGGACGATCCCAAGGCGCAGCTTGGGGCGGGGGCGGTCACCATCGAGAACTTCGCCTACCAACCGCCGGAGATCGATATCGCGGTGGGGACGGTGGTCAACTGGCAGAACAAGGACGGGCTGCCGCACACGGCGACGTCGACGGACGGGACGTTCAACTCCGGCAACTTGAACCCGGACGAGGCGTTCTCCTTCTCCTTCGATTCGGCCGGCACCTACTCCTACGTCTGCCAGTACCACCCTGGGATGCAGGGAACGGTGGTGGTGAAATAGGCATCCAATGAACCGAGACGTCATCGTCGGGGCGGTACCAGAGTCGGGATGGATTGAATCCCAACGAGCGACGGATCGCCGGCGCTCGAGCGAGCAGGCGGAGCTCGGGGGGCGGCGCGGGCCGCCCCCCACGCGTCGGGAAGGAGCGAGGGGCGATGGAACAGGCGCGATCATTGATCGAAGGCCGATCGGGTCGCGGGCGACCGGGTAGCCGTCGGCGACGGCCGGCGGCGGCCGCAGCCGTGTTCCTGGCCCTGGTGCTGGGGTGGGGCGCGGGACCGACCTGGGTGGTCGCGGCTCAGGAGGCGACTCCGGACGCGACGCCGGGTTCCACCGGACGGGTGGAGGTGGTCGCGGGCGGATTGGAGAACCCGCGGGGAGTGGTCTGGGGGCCGGAGGGGGAGCTCTTCGTCGCGCTGGCCGGGACCGGCGGGACCGAGATGTCAGAGGTCGATTCGGCCTACGAGCAGGAGAACGGTCCGGTCGGGGTGGCGGCGACGGCAAGCGTGGCGCGGATCGAGGCCGGGTGCCCGGTCCCGGTGGCGAGCGGGCTGCCGTCGACGCGGGGGATGAACGGGCACACCCAGGGGCCGGCGGCGGTCGCCTACCTGGACCAGCAGCTCTACGTGCTGGAGGACGCGGGGGAGGGGATGCAGGACGTGATCCCCACCCAGCCGAACGGGGTCTACGCCGTCGAGGCGGACGGGAGCACCCGGCTGGTGGCGGACATCAGCTCCTGGATCAACGCCAACCCGGTGGCGAACGTGCCCTACGACAAGGGCGCGCTGGGTGAGCCGTTCGCAATGCTCGTCGCCGCCGACGGCAGCGCGCTCTGGGTGCTCGAGAGTAACTCCGGCCAGGTGCTGCGGGTGACCCCGGAGGGGACCATCACGCGGCTGGCCGATCTCTCCGAGGGGCACCCGGTGCCGTCCGGCCTCGCTTTGGCGCCAGACGGCGGGGTCTACGTCGGCTTCCTGACGCCGGCGCCCTACCCGGACGCGGGCTCGAAGGTGGTCGAGGTCGCGGCGGACGGCACGGTGACGGATTTCTGGACTGGGTTGACGGCGGTGACCGGCCTGGCGGTCGGGCCGGACGGCGCCCTGCTGGCGCTGGAGATGGCGACCGGGAACCTGACCGAGCCCCCCTACCTGCTGCCGGGGAGCGGCCGCGTCGTGCGCCGGACGGGACCGACCACCCAGGAGGAGGTGGTGACCGGGCTCGATTTCCCGATCGCGATGGCGTTGGGGCCGGACGGCGGACTCTACGTCAGCGGCCCAGCCTTCGGCGGGGAGGACGACGGCGGGGAGATCGTGCGGTTCGCGCTCGGCGGGCCGGAGCCGATCGTGGTCGACCCGGCGCGCCTGTCGGTGCCCGCCTGCGCACCGATGGCGACACCTCTGGCCGGGGACACCACCGGCGCGACGCCGACGGCAGCGACGCCGGGGGTGGACCAGGAGGGGCTGCCGACGGCCGACGCCTCGTCGGTGGTGCCGGACGACGGCAAGGGGGCGACCGGTCAGATCCCGGTCGGGATCGTGGAGTTCTCGTTCGCGCCGGGGGAGGTGGCGGTGCCGCGAGGGACGACCGTGGTCTGGACCAACCTCGATTCGGTGGCGCACACGGTGACCTCGACCGAGCCGGGCGGGGTCGGGTTCGACTCGGGCCAGATCGAACCGGGCGGGAGCTTCAGCTTCACCTTCGAGGAGCCGGGTCGCTACCCCTACACCAGCTTGCCCTACCCGAGTATGACGGGGACGGTGGTGGTGGAGTAGGCGGAGCGTGGCGTCCGGTCGATCACCGAACTCGACGAGTGATGTTGCGTCGTTCCGAGTCGGTCGGGGCACCGGCGCTCCGCAACCGGGGCAGGACGGGAGCCCCGGCCGACTCGGAGCGGTCCGGCGCTCGGGAGTCGTGCCGGTCGGCGGTGGGCGGTCGTCGGCGTTGACGGCGGCGTCCAAACGATTGGCGAAATTGGCGGGAATCGGCCGAGAGGCGTCGGGCGACGACAGCGTGCCGTCGCCCTTCGGGCTGGATCGGGACCGAGGCCGGCTATCTCCAGGCACCGCCGGCTCGGGTTCGACTGCGGGCCGCCAGTCTCGGCCGGGCTGGCGATGAGGAGGTTGGTGGGAACGTCGGCCCTGGCCCTGCTGACTGAGTGGCCGTAGGGGTGGGAGGCGTAGCGCCGCGCGACCCTCTTCGGGGTGAACCCGGCCCAGGGACGGGCCTCGCTGGCATATCCCCTGCGAGCCGAATCGCAGTGCGCGGGAATTGGCCCGTTGCCGACGCTGAAACGGCCCGACCCCGAGTGACCGGAGGCGCGACTATGGAACGCTACGATACCGACGGTGCGATGCAGATCAGCGAGGGGACGGACGTCTACGGGTCGGACGGGGAGAAGGTGGGCTCGGTGGTGGCGGTGCAGCCGAGCTACGTGGTGGTGGAGAAGGGGTTCTTCTTCCCGACCGACTACTACATCCCGACGGGGGCGATCGG
>JBBSNJ010000445.1:0-3794 GCA_038232775.1 Thermomicrobiales bacterium | reverse complement strand
CGGGTCGGCCGGGGCGGCCGGCGGCGAGGCCGCCGCCGCCGGCATCGCCCCCTCCGGCACCTCGGGGTAGTCGTAGTGGGGAACGAAGCCGACGTCGTCGACCGGCCAGTACGACAGCCACGCCTTGCCGATCACGGCGCTGACCTCGACCGGGCCGAAGAAGCGCGAGTCCTCGCTGTTCTCCCGGTTATCGCCGAGGACGAAGACGTGGTCGGGCGGGACCGTCACCCGGCACCAATCCTCTTCTTGGTCCCGACTCCGGCACTCGGTCTGACTGTCGGCCGGGATGTACGGCTCCTCGAGCGTCACGTCATTGACGAGGACGTGGTCGCCGCGGAAGGTGATCCGCTCCCCGGGGAGACCGATCACACGCTTGATGTACGGCTGGTCCGCCTGCTCCTCCGGCGGGGGATCGAAGACGACGATGTCGCCCCGCTCCGGGGGGTCGAACGGATAGACGACCCGTTCCTCGTCGCGATCCTCGCCCGGCAGAATATCGAGCAGGCCGTTGAGATCGAAGTGGGCGTAGGCGTTGCGGTTGACCAGCAGCATCTGGGTGTTGTCCAGATTGGGGTCCATGCTGTGGCCGTCGACCCGGAAGTTCAGGACCACCAACCGGACCGCGAAGAAGATCACGACCGCCAGCAGGAGCGTTTCGACGACCTCCCGCACGGCGCGACCCGCGCCGCCGCGCTTGGTCGGAGTCATCGCCAGCGGCGGTCCCGCCGTCTCCGGCCGCTCGTCCACCCGATCACCGGGGACGCCCCCCGGCTCCCCGCCGAACTCGGCGGCGCCCCGCCGTTCGTCCTGCACCATCGTCGCTGCTGCCTCGTCGTTGGCGACCGCCCAGCCGAAGGGGCGGCACGCGGTACCCGCGGGACGCGGCCGCGTCGCCGGGGGCGGGGTCGTCGTCTCGGACGCCTAAGCATCGTCGGTCGGAGCGCCCGGCGCAACCCGCGACGCTTGCTTGCGGGGACGGCGGCGCCGGGTCGGGAGGCAGCCGGCGGGCGCCCGCGCTCGCGCTCGGCACGCCGCCGGCCGCGAGGATTCCGCCGGACTCCGATCCGCCTCCTAACGGCGCCCACCTTGACCCAGCGCGCCGTCCCGCTCGCGGCGCCGCGCCGTGGCTGCACGACCCGGCGGGAGGCAGGCGCCGGTTCGCGGGGGGCGGCCCGTGGAGCGCCGGGCGGGCATGGTCGCGGTTCGATCCGCCGCTCCCGGACGCCGCGACGGGCGGGGCCAGCCGGCCCCGCCCGTCGGTGTTCGTGACCCGGCGCGCTGGAGCGACGGCGCTCGGCGGACCGGGAGGAGAAAGCGGCTCGGCGCTAGATCTCCTCGGCGCGCAGCTCCCGCGTCTCGATCAGCTTGGTCTCGTCGCGGCGGTCGCGGTCGGTGCCGGTCACGGTCGCGGTCGTGGTCGTCGTGGTCGACGAGGCGTCGGTGGACGAGGCAATGGTGCCGCCATCGTCGTTCGCCTCGTTCTTGAACTCCTTGACCCCCTGGCCCATCGACCGCATCACCTCCGGCAACTTCCCGGCGCCGAAGATGATCATCACGATCACCAGGACGATCATCAGTTCCTGCCACCCAAGGGTGCCAAACATCCCAATTCCTCCTACCGCGGGTGAGCCGTGGACGCCCGCGACCCGCGCCGGTTGACAGACGGGAGTATAGCGATCCGCCACCTCCCCCGGCAAGCGCCGGCAACCCTCCCGTTGGTCCCGATCGCCAGCGCTATACGCCGACGACGTTGCTAATCAGGGCGAGGACGACGAAGACCACGGCGGTCCCGATCGTGAACTGGAAGAGGGTCTTCTCGACTCCGCGCCGCGTCCGGTTGATCGACCCCGAGTCTCCGCCGAAGACACCGCCGAACGACGACCCCTTCGTCTGGAGCAGGACGACCAAGATCAGGACCAGCGAGACGATGATCATCGCGAGACTGATGGCCGTGTCCACGTTCCCGCCCTTCGTTGCCCGCCGGCCCGCCGCGCGGCCGGCCCACTGCCGCCGCTCCCCCGTCGCGCGCCGCCGACCGGGCGGCCCGTGCCGGCACCGGTGGCGCCGTCGAGGAGCCGGCGAAGCCTACCACCCGGCCGATCCGCCTGCCAGCGTCGGAGTCGATCCAGGGGGCGCTCCCGTTCGCGGCCAACGCCCCCGGGCGCGCCGGTCGCGGCAGCCGCGCGGGAATCGATCGCCGTGCCGCGCCGACGAACCGGGCCGCGGCCGGCTGGTGCGGGCGTGGCCCCCGCTCCCTGCTCCGAGCGATGATCGCCAGCCGTGGCCGGTCACCGGGCATCTTCGACCCGGAGCGGAGCCGGAGGAGGGAAGGCCCGCGCCGCCGCCGCGCGTCACCGGCGCGTCGACGGGGAGGTGCCTGGGGGAGCGGCCGGTCGCCACCCCCCGCGGGTCAACGCGGCCCGGCCGGCGGCAGGACGGCGAGCCCGGGCAGCTCCCGCCCTTCGACGAATTCGAGCGAGGCGCCGCCCCCAGTTGAGATGTGGGAGATAGCGTCGGGCAGCCCCAGCGCCTCGACCGCCGCCACCGAATCGCCGCCGCCGACGACGCTGAACGCCCCGCTCTCGGCCACCGCGGCCGCCACCCCGCGAGTGCCGGCCGCGAATGGGGGGCGCTCGAAGACCCCCATCGGACCGTTCCAGAAGACGGTCGCCGCGCCCGCGATCGCGGCGCCGAAGCGCTCGACCGTGGCCGGCCCGATGTCGAGGATCGCTTCCCCGGCCGACACCGCCGACACCGGCACCACCCGCCCCGCCGGCGCCTCCGGCGAGGGGGCGACGACCGCGTCGACCGGCAGCAGCAGGGTCCGTCCCGCCGCCTCCGCCCGCTGCAGGATGCGGCGGGCGTCGTCGACCCGTTGGGGCTCGATCAGCGTGGCGGCGACGTCGTGACCGGCGGCGAGGAGGAAGGTGTTCGCCATCCCGCCGCCGACCAGCAGCGCATCGACCCGCTCCAGGAGGTTGCCGGCGACGGCCAGCTTGTCCGAGACCTTCGCCCCGCCGAGAATCGCCACGAACGGGCGGGCGGGGTCGTCGAGCAGGCGGGTGAGGACCTCGACCTCGCGCAGGAGGAGGAGCCCGGCGTAGGCCGGGAGCCGCTCGGCGACGCCGACGGTCGAGGCGTGGGCGCGGTGGGCGGAGCCGAAGGCGTCGTCGACGTAGAGATCCCCCAACCGGGCGAGTTGCGAGGCCAGATCCGGGTCGTTCCGCTCCTCCCCCGGCTCGAAGCGGACGTTCTACAGCAGCAGTGCCGCTCCCCGCGCCAAGGCGGCGACCGCCCGCTCCGCCTCCGGCCCGACGACGACCCCGAGCGTCGGCACCGGCCGCCCGAGCAGCTCCGAAAGACGCCGCCCCACCGGCGCCAGCGAGAGGGCCGGATTTGGTTTCCCCTTCGGCCGCCCCAGGTGGCTGACGAGCGCGACCCGCGCCCCGTGGTCGAGCAGGTACCGGATCGTCGGCAGCGCGGCCCGGATCCGGGTGTCGTCGCCAACCCGGCCGTCGTCGAGCGGCACATTGAAATCGACCCGGACGAGGACGCGCTTGCCCCGAACGTCGGCTTCGGTGACCGAGCGCTTCGACATCGGCGTTCTCCTTAGGGGTGATCGTCGCGGCGGCGCCCCGCCCGACAAGCCGTCAGCGATCGCCCGTGCCGCCGGACCGGCCCCATCTCCGGCCCCGCTCCCGTGCGCGGGAACGGGGCGCGCCCAATTGGTCGGGATTGGTGCCCGGCCACCCGGCGGGCTCGTCCCGCTGCGGGGATGAAGGGCGCCAAGCGGT
>JBBSNJ010000444.1:0-3805 GCA_038232775.1 Thermomicrobiales bacterium | reverse complement strand
GGCCCAGGCCGACCCCGAGCGCCCCCGGCACGTGAAGACGGTCTGGGGTGCCGGGTACAAGTTCGAGCCGTAAGTCGTTCGCGCTTGACGCGCGGACGATGGAGCGGTGCGCTGCGTGAGCGCTCCGCGAGCGGGTCGTGTCATCGCCGCCATGGAGTGGCACCCGCCGAAGGCCGCGGGCAGAGCGCTCCAGCCCGCGCGGCTCCCCGAAGAGTCCCCCGACCACCGCGCCGACGCCCGACGACATCGCGGGCAGGAAGCGATCGAGCCAACGATGAACCACGCGTCCCGATGAACACGGCCACCGCGGATGCGGTGGCGGCCCCCCTTCCGGCGAATCGACCGTCGACCGGCCGCTTGGCCGCTCGGGTCGCCGTCGGGGTGGCCTTCACCATCGCCGTCACGATGGGGGTCGCGATCGGCGGCCTCCGCCTGAACGCGGCCGACCAGCGGCTGATGCTCGGGCTGCTCGTCGGCTCGGCCGCGGTCGCGCTGGCGGCCGGCGCCCTCCTGATCCGGCTGGCGTCCGGTGGGCGCTGGGACCGGCTGCGACACCGTCTGGCAGTCGCCCAGGGGGTCGGGGTCGTGGTCGCCCTCCTCTGCGTCCTGCCGACCGTGCTGGTCATGTTCCTGTCGCCCCACGACCGCAACCTGCTGATCGTGCTGCTCGGCTACTCGCTGGCGGTCGCGGTCATCTTCTCGACGGCGATCGCGGCCGGGATCGGAGCATCGCTCGAAGCGATCCAGCAGGGAGCGGCGCGGATGGCGGCGGGGGATCTCGCCGCCCGCGTTGCCATCGCCGGAGAGCGGGAGCTGTCCGAGCTGGGTCTGGCGTTCAACCGGATGGCGGAGCAGTTGGAAGGGTCGGCCGCGCGCCAGCGAGAGCTGGAAGAAGCCCGCCAAGCCCTGATCACCGCCGTCTCCCACGATCTCCGGACTCCGGTCGCTTCGCTGCGGCTGATGGTCGAGGCGATCGTCGACGGGGTGGCCGACGATCCGGCGACGATCCGCCGCTATGTGGCAACGATGGAGCGGGAGACGATCAACCTCGGGCGCTTGATCGACGACCTGTTCGAGATGGCCCAGCTCGACGCCGGCCAGGTGCCGGTGCGGCGGGTGCCGGTGCCGATTGGGACGCTGATCTCCCAGACGCTCGACGCGATGGCGGCCCAGGCGGCGCGGCAACAGGTGGCGCTCGCGACCCGGATCGAGGGGGAGCCGTCACCGGTCTTGGTCGATCCCGGCTTGGTCCAACGGGTCCTCTACAATCTGGTCCAGAACGCGATCCGGCACACGCCGGCCCGGGGGTCGGTCACCGTGGTCGCGGTCGGGCTGGGATCGGAGGTCCGGGTCGACGTCCGCGACACCGGGGAGGGGATCCCGGCGGCCGACCTGCCGTACGTCTTCGACCGTTTCTACCGCGGCGACAGGGCGCGCGCCCGCGACCCGGAGGGAGGAATCCCCGCCGGCTCCGGCCTCGGCCTCGCGATCGCGCGGCGGTTGGTGGAGGCGCACGGCGGTCGCGTCTGGGTGGTCCAGCCGCCGGAGGGAGGCTCGATCTTCTCGTTCACCCTGCCGTCCGCGCCCGCGGCCTGAGCGCCCCCCCGCCGACCCCACCCCCGCGGACGGAGGCGGTTCGGTCGCCCGCCAAGCCACGGCTCGACCCACTTGGCGCGGGCGCCCGAAGCGCCGGCGGGGACGGCACCGCGGGTTGCCCCGCGCGCCCGCGCCCGGCCCACGGTCCGCCTGGGCCGCGGGGCTACCGCGGCGGTTGACGGCAGCGACGATACTTGGGGGATCAACCCCGGCGGTGGCCCCGGCCGTGCGTAGCTCGGTCCGCCGGTCGCTCGCGTGCTCACGGAGGAACACCGATGTTGACGAGTCTCTTCGGACGAAAAAAGACCGCGATGGTGACGGCGGACGAGGCCCTCCCCGGGCGGGAGCAACCCGGCTTCGCGATCCCGGAGCGGCACGACGTGCTCGGGACGCCGATCCAGCCCCCGTTCCCGGCGGGGATCGAGACGGCGGTCTTCGGCCTCGGCTGCTTCTGGGGCGCCGAGCGCCTCTTCTGGCAGACGCCCGGCGTCTACAGCACGGCGGTCGGCTACGCCGGGGGCCACACCCCGAACCCCACCTACGAGGAGGTCTGCTCGGGCCGGACCGGCCACGCCGAGGTCGTCCTGGTCGCCTACGACCCGGAGAAAGTCTCCTACCGCGACCTGTTGAAGATCTTCTGGGAGGGGCACAACCCGACCGAGGGGATGCGCCAGGGGAACGACGTCGGCACCCAGTACCGCTCGGCGATCTACACGGCCAGCGACGAGCAAGCTCGAGCGGCCGAGGAGACGAAGGAAACCTACGGCGCCGCCCTGGGCGAGGCGGACTACGGCGAGATCACGACCGAGATCGCCCCCGCCGGCCCCTTCTTCTACGCCGAGGACTACCACCAGCAGTACCTGCACAAGGTGCCGAACGGCTACTGCGGCCTCGGCGGCTGCGCCGTCTCGCTGCCGGTCGCGGCGCCGGCCGAGGCCGTGGCTCGCTAGGGCGAGGCACCACGGCTTCCATTACTGACCTGGCGCCCGCTCCCGACGATCACCCCCGCGTCCGAGGGACGCGGGGCCAGGCCCGTCCGTCTCGCGGAGTCGGCCCACTGCGGGTGGACTGGGCGAGGTTCCCGTGTTGCTGCTGGAGGAGGTGTTCCCGTGGGAGCCGTTGCGATTGACCTCGACGAGGAGCTGGCGGCGCTGGTGCGGCGACCGGATCGATCGCTGGACGCCAGCGCCCGGGAGCTGATCGTCACCGAGCTCTACCGGCGGGGCGCGATCTCGCGCGGCAAGGCGGCCCAGCAGCTCGGCATGACGCTGGACGTTTTTCTGCGCCACGCGTCGGCGCTGGGCATCCCGTACGTCGACTACACGGAGGAGGAATGGGAGGACGAGAAACGGTCGATCCGAGAGACCGCGGCTTCGCTCCGACCATCAGCAACGCCAGCCCCCTGATCGCGCTGTCCCAGATCGGGCGACTCGACCTCCTCCACGCCCTTTTTGGCGACGTCTTCGTGCCGACCGCGGTGGTTCGAGAAGCCCCTCGCGTCGCCATGCCGTCGTGGCTGGTCGAACGCTCCGCTGGCCCGCTCCCGTTGAGCCTAAGCGCCGCTGAGTTGGGTCGGGGAGAGACCGAGACGATCGCCTTGGCCCTACGCCTCGGCGCGGCGAGAGTGATCCTCGACGAGCGCCGGGCCACCCGGCACGCCCGCTCGCTCGGCCTCCCGGTCATCGGGACGCTGGGAGTCCTGCTGCTGGCCAAGACCGAAGGCCACATCCCGTCGGTCCGGCCAGCCATCGACGACCTGATGGAGAGCGGCTTCTACCTCTCCCAGTGGGTGATCGCCGACGCCCTCGCCACGGCAGGCGAAGCCCGTGACATCGGGCTTCCGCGGAGCTAGCGACCGAGATCGCCCCAGGCGAGAACGACAAGCGATCGAGCCAGGAGACCGCGGCCTCGCTCCAGCCATGAGCAACGCCCGCCGGCCGGTCTTGGGTCGAGGAACCTGGGGCGGCGCGGGAGCGTCGCCAGCGCGGGCGGTGGCCGGTGGTGACCCTAGTAGATCATCTCCATCCGGAGTCCCCGCGCGTCGACGGCCGGCTCCGGCGGCAGGCGGCCGGCCTTCCCCTGGGCCGCTCGCCGGGCGGTCCAGGCGGCGACGATCGCATCCAGCACGTCGTCCGGCGACGCCGGTCGTGCCCAGCGGCCGGCGTCGTCCCGCTTGGGGACGGCGGGGCCGAACGCCTCGGCCAGCAGC
>JBBSNJ010000443.1:0-3809 GCA_038232775.1 Thermomicrobiales bacterium | reverse complement strand
TCCCCAGCCTACCGCCGCCGCTCCCCCCGTCCGCCTCGTGGATTCCGCCCAGCGTTCCGACCGCGCTGACCGCACCGACCGCGCAACGTCCTCCCCTGATCGCGGCGATCGTCCCCGGCGCGCTCCCTTCCGCCCGACCCCGACCCCGAGCCCCGTCGCGCGCCCGGCGCGACACGATGGCCCTTCCCAGCGCCAGGCGGATCGCACCAAGAACCAGCCCAACGACCGAACGCGCAGCGCGGCCAAGGCCGACCATGATCCGAAGCACGAGACCCGCGGCCCCGAATCCGCTCACCCCCGATCAGAGCGACAGCAGCGCGGCGGTCCTGAACCGCGCCCGTTAAAACCCCCAGCTAAAGCTCGGCAGAACCGCGAGGAGTGAAACGGAATAAGGTGGAACCGTTCCACTCCGGGAAGCCGGACGGTCTTCCCTCTCCCGTGCGCGGGAGAGGGGCCGTGGGTGAGAACTGCTCTGCGGCAAACCGAAGCGATCATTCGGATTCCGTATCACGGTACCCAGCGCTCCCGCCCAGGCAACCGGCCGCCGACCAGCCGACCAGCCGACCAGCATTCAATCAACTCGCGAAGTCGACGTCGTTGTCGCCGCCAGCGTCGGGGGGAGTGGCCGCGTTTGGCTCCCCAGCTCGGTCGGCCACGTCCTCGTCCCGGATGATCACCGGCCCGTCGGCCGTCACGACAGCCGCCGACCTCCCAGTCGAGGCGACCACGAGCCCGCCCGCGGAGTCGACGGCGGCGAATCCGCCGTCCAAATCGCCCGCGATCACCGCGCCAGCGCCGAAGTCGAAGTCGTCGAGGCTGTCGGGCGCGCTGGCTGAGGCCCCCGTCTCCTCGTCTGACCCATCCTCGCCGTCGTCCGACCCGCCCTCGTCCGCCATCGCATCGTTGGTCCCAGCATCGCGACCCGTGCCCCGTTCCGCATCCTGCGGGTCGCGCTGGCGCGGTTCGTCATCCCCGTCGCCGACGCGCCCTGCCCCCCGGTCCGGTTCGGTTTGCTGCGCCGATTCGGCGCGTCGACCTTCGCCGTTCGCCCCGCCCCGATCGCCGCCGGACTCTCGACCGTGCTTCCCGTCGCCGTCCTGATCGTGCCGCGGCTTGTTTCGCCCGCCACCTCCGTCCTCGGGCGGCCTCTCCGCCTTGGGCTCTTCCCGCTGCGAACGGTGTACTTCAGCGGTTCCTTCCTTGGCCTGAGCTTCGCCCTCCCGCGGCTTACCGCCCTTGTCCGCCTTCGCTCCCGACCACTCCGCCATCCCGAGTCCCGAGGCGGCACCCGCCCAAATGCCGGCCAGAGCCTTCCCCGCGGCGCGGAAACTCGAGTGCGGCTGACCGAGCCAGTCTTCGGCAGTCCCAAATCTTCCGAACCTCAGTGGCATCCCAACTTCCCTCCGCCCGTCGCCGCCGCGTTCCGGCGGTTGTTGTCGGCTCGTTCTACCGTCCGGGACCGTCTCCCCCGAGCGGCCCCGAACTCCGCCCCGAACGTACCACCGGCAGCCCGCCTCGTTCCACTCGTCTTCCACGGCTTCCCGCTGATCCGATCAGTTACCGGCAGCGGCACAGGCTCCCCCTTCCCTCGCTCGGAACTAGGTGAAGGGCGCTGTAGGCGAGGGTCCCTCACCAGATGTGGAAGCGTTCACCCCGATCCGTCAAGACGCGGGGCATCACGAACGCTCGTCTCTCGATGTCGATCCGATGCTTCCGCAACGATCCCCTCCCAAGCCACGGTACTCCTCCGCCAAAAACCGGAGGATGGCGCCCTCAACGCCTCCCTTCCGCCCCTCCCGATCCGTCCTCGACCGCCTGCCCCGCCGCCTGCCAGGCCCCGAAGCCGCCGTCCAGGTGGGCGACGTTCTGGTACCCCATCTGCTGGAGCGTCTCGACCGCCAGCGCCGATCGCCCGCCCCCGGCGCAGTGCAAGATCACCCGTCGCTCCGGGTCCATCCCCGCCGGCCGCGACGGGTTCCCCGGATCGGCCGAGAACTCAAGCACCCCGCGCGGCACGTGGACCGCACCGGGGATCGACCCCTGCGACGCCCGCTCCTCCGACTCCCGCAGATCGACGAGCAGGGCCTCCCCCCGCGCCCGCTCCGCCGCCACTTGATCGACCGACAAGTTCTCGATCCGTCCCTTCGCCTCCGCCACCATCTCGGCCGCCGTCTTTGCCATCTCCGGTCCTCCTCGCTCGCCCCCGTCGCCGGGAATCGCCTGCCGCTCTCCGCCTCGTGCTCTCCCATGGCTCGCCGCGCTCTTCCCCCGGCAGACCTCCGCCGAGCGAGCGCCTGGCGATAATACCCGGACAAGAAGCCCCGGGTTCGCCCGGCATCGCTCGCCAAGAGGCAACATCATTCGCGATCGATCCGCTTGGAGCAACCGCCATCGCCACCTCAGACCATCCTCGCCCCGCCCCCGCGGCAACAACCGCTCCTGGACCCGGCCATGCCGGCGGCCCATCCGAAAGCTGCCAGATCGGCGTCGACCTCGGCGGCACGAACCTGAAACTCGCGCTGGTCGACGGCTCCGGCCGCGTACTCGCCCGCGAGATCGAACCGACCCGCGGCCAGGACGGTCACGACGCCGTCCTCGACCGGATCGCCGCCGGCGTCAGGCGCCTGGCGGCCCAGGCACCGGGAGCAATCGCCGGCGTGGGTCTCGGCGTCCCGGCCCTGATCGACATGGACGCCGGGGTCATCCTCGACCTCCCGAATCTTCCCGGCCGCTGGGTCGGTGTGCCCGCCGCTCCTCTGGTCGAAGCCCGCGGCGGGTACCCGACCCACCTGATCAACGACGTCCGCGCCTTCACCCTCGCCGAGCACGCCCTCGGAGCCGCCCAGGGCACCGACACCGCCGTCTGCGCCGCGGTCGGCACCGGCATCGGCGGCGGCCTGATCGTCCACGGCCGCGTCCTCTTCGGTCTCGGCGGCGCCGCCGGCGAGATCGGGCACCTGATCGTGGAACCAGCGGGCCCCCGCTGCGGCTGCGGCAACCTGGGGTGCGCCGAAGCCCTCGCCAGCGGTCCCGCGATCGCCGCTGAGGCGATCCGTCGCATCCTCCAAGGCGGCACCACCGCGCTCGGCGAGCTTGCCGGCGGCGACCTCGACGCGATCACGCCCGAGCTAGTCGCGACCGCGGCCGAAGCCGGCGACACGGTCGCGGCCGAGGTCCTGGAACGCGCCGGCTTCTACCTCGGCCTCGCCCTCGTCGGCGTCATCGCCACGGTCGCGCCGGAGGTGATTGTCCTCGGCGGCGGCGTCCCCCGGCCCGACGGCATCTACTGGCGGAGCGCCGAAGCGACCGCTCGCGCCAACTCGCACTCGACCGAGATCGACCGGATCGCGTTCGTTCCCCCCGCCCTCGGCTACGACGCCGGCGTCGTCGGCGCCGCCTGGTGGGCGAAACTCCAGTCGGAGCGGCGCGAGCCGTAGTGACCCGGCGCACGCGCCTTCCGGCTCAACGCCGCTCCCGTCTCCCCTCCCCTCCGAAACGGATCGTTACGTCCCAACCGCGGCCAACGTCGATCCGCGCGGACCGCGGAGTGCGCGGCGGTTCTCGCCGCTTCAACCGCTGGGCAAGCTCCGCTCAATCCATCACCTCCTGGACTCGCCTCGAAGCGTTTCCCGCCGTCCGTATAATCGACGTCATGGCGAACTCCTCGCTCCAGGTCCGGGGGGGCCCCCCCCCCCCCCCCCCCCCCCCCCCCCCCCCCGCCCGCCCGCCCCCCCCCGCCCCCGCCGCCCGGGGGGCGGGGGGGGGGGCGGCGCCGGGGGGGTCGGCGATCCGCCCGCCCCCCCCCCCCC
>JBBSNJ010000442.1:0-3826 GCA_038232775.1 Thermomicrobiales bacterium | reverse complement strand
GTCTCGGTCGAGCGGATCCCCTCGACCGCCGCCAGCCGGCGGACCAGGAACTCGACCAGTGCCGCCTGCGAGCGGACCACGACCTGGGCCAGGACGTCGAAGCCGCCGGTGACGAAGCCGGCGAAGACGACCTCGTCCATCCCCCGCAGCGTCTCCGCGATCGCCTCCAGGCGGCCGAGATCGACCTTCAACCCGATCATCGCCCGCAGCTCGTAGCCGAGCCGGGAGGGATCGGCCACCATCGTGAACTCGATCACCCCCCGCTGCTGGAGGCGGTCCATCCGCCGCCGCACGGTCGACTCCGGGATGCCGGTCAGGCGGCTCACTTCGGCGTAGGAGCTGCGGGCGTTCTGTTGGAGGAGGCGGATGATGGCGCGGTCGGTCTCGGTCACGAGTCGGGCCATGGCAGGAACCACCGCACCTTTCCTGGGTCGTCGCGGCTCCGGCGCGGCGTGGGCCAAGGGCCTTCCCCTGCCGCGGTCCCCGCCCCGGCGAGCGCCACCAAGCGCCTAGCCTACCACCCCGGTTCCGGCCGGACGACAGGGCGCCAGACGGTCGCCCGGCGGGCGGCGCCCGCCCCCCCATCCTGCCGCAGCGGGCCGCGGGCCACCGATCCAGACAAACTTGCCGCCGTCCGCCGTTTCTTCGGTCCGACCGCGCGCCACGCCAGACGGGCTCGATTCCGGAGCACCGACGACGGCTGCGAACGTTGCCGGTCGACCACCAACCGCGACCTCGGCGGCGATCAGAGCGAACGTACAGGTGGGGGTCGGCGCGTGCAGGGCGTTCAGAACACGGATTCCTGTGATAGCATGAGCAGACAACGCGTTGCCCGGCCGGCACCGAGAGGGCGGGGGCAGGGAGTTGGCCAGCACGAGGCGGGGGTAGCCGTCGGCGTGCCTCGCCGGTCGGGGCCGAGCCCCGGTCGGGGAGCCGGTCGCCGCGGGATCAGGCAACGGGGGAGAAAAGGATGAATCGGCGGAACTTCGTCGCGGCCCTGGCCGCGGGCGCGGTCGGCGTCGGGGTAGGCCCGATTGCCGGCATCGACCCGCGGGGTGGCGGAGTGGCGCGCGCCTACACGTCGTTCGTCGACGTGCCGGCCTACACCCAGCAGCGCAACCTGAGCTGCGAGTACGCCTCGACCGTGATGGCGATGGCCACCTTCGGCACCTGGATCTCCGAGTACGAGTTCGACGGCATCGTCGGCTGGTCCGACAATCCCCACTGGGGCTACCGGGGCGACATCACCGGCTGGTGGGGCAACACCACCGACTACGGCGTCTACCCCGAGCCGCTGGCGGCGGCGGTCGACCGGTTCGGCTTCTGGGGCGATCCCTTCTACGGTCAGGGCGACGCCTCGGCGCTGACGTCGCGGCTCGACAACGGCCTGCCGACGCTGGTCTGGATCGGCCTCTGGGGCGACACCTCGTTCTACGAGTACACCGCCGAAGGCACCCCCTACAAGCTGGGTGCCGGGATGCACGTCGTCGTCGCCCAGGGCTACGACGACGGCGGGGTCTCGGTGGTCGACCCCGCCTACGGCGACGTCAAGTACTACGATTGGGGCTGGTTCATGAACCTCTGGAACGTCTTCGACGGGATGTCCCTCGCCATCGGCCCCTCCTGAGACAGCGGTGACACGCGTTCTTCCGACGACGTTGGTCGGGGGACACCACCGGCCCGACCGCGAGGAGAGGTGAGCCCGCGGCGCCACCTTCCGCTCCGACACCTCACGCCCGGGCGGAAAGGGTCGTCTCCCAGCCGTCCGCCCGCCGGCGCGGCAGGACGCCGGGAGCCGGCAGCGGGGCACCCCCGTTCACCCGGAATACGAACTTCGGTCGATCGCTTCCGCTTCCCCCGCGGACGCCCTCACCCCGGCTCCTCTCCCGTCCGCGGCAGACGGGAGCAGGGTTTAGCCTCCGATAAGCGAGACGAGTTCCGGGTGAACACTTCCACTTCCCGTCGGAGGCCCTCACCCCCGGCCCCCTTCTCCCGCTCCCGCGCGCGGGAGCCGGGAACCTCTCCGCGTCCGGGAGCGGAACGGTACCACCGGCTTCCGCAGAAGGACCTTTGCCGGGAAGTGGAAGCCTTCACTCCGATTCCGGATGAGGGCCGCTCTCCGGCACCCGGCAGCGTTCACTCGGTGTCCCGAGGAGCCCCCTTCGAGGGGGCTTCGTCGCTCCAGCCCGGTCCCTTCAGGGCCGGACGACGCCGATCCGCCGAGCGCCGAAGGGTGACCACCAATCCCCAGGGAACCGGAACCGTTCACCCGGATTCCAGATGAGGACCGTGCTCCGCATCGCCGACGTAGTCCGTCGAGGTTCTGAGTGGGCGCGGGCGCGCCGGCTACAGTCGCTCCCCGTGCCCCGCCTCGCGCAGCCGGTTGACCAGGTGCCGCACCTGCTGGGCCTTGGTCCGGTCGGCCACCAGCAGGGCGTCCGGAGCGTCGACGACGACGACGTTGTCGAGCCCAACCAGCGCGATCAGGCGCCCGGTTTCGGACCAGACGGCCGAGTTGGTCGTCCCGATCTGGACCAGCTCGCCGCGGACGCTGTTGCCGGCGTGGTCGTGGTCGAGCAGGTCGCCCAGCCCGTGCCAATCCCCCACGTCCGACCACCCCATCGCCGCCGGGACGACGGCGACCCGCTCCGCCCGCTCCAAGACCCCTTGGTCGATCGAGCTCTCCGGCAGCGCTGCCCAGAGCGAGGTCGTCAGGTTCTCCCGCTCCACCGTCTCCCAGCCCGCCGCGATCCGGACCACCCCGGCGTGCAGCTCCGGCTGGAGCCGCCCCATCTCCCGCAGCAGCGTCCCCGCCCGCCAGACGAACATGCTCGCGTTCCAGAGGTAGCGCCCCGACGCCAGGTAGCCGGCGGCCTGCTCCCGGTCCGGCTTCTCGTGGAAGCAACTGGCCCGGAAGGCGCTCCCCTCGTCCGTCTCGACCACTACCTCATCAGTCCGCTCGATGTAGCCGTACCCGGTCTCCGGTCGAGCGGGCGCCCGCCCGATCGTGACCAGGGAGTCCTCCTGAGCGGCCGCGACCGCGACCCGCACGGCGCGGGCGAAGGCCGCGCCGTCGCGGACGTCGTGGTCAGCGGCGAAGCTGCCCATCACCGCCCCCGGCTCCCGCCGGTCGATCAGCGCCGCCGCCAGCCCGATCGCCGGGCCGGAGGAGCGCGGCGCCGGCTCGACCAGGATGTTGTCGGCCGGCAGCTCCGGCAGTTGCCGCGCGATCTGGGCGGCGTGGGCCGGCCCGCAGACGACCAGCGTCCGCTCCGGCGCGACCAACCCGGCCAGCCGGTCGACCGTCTGCTGCAGCAGCGAGCGCTCCCCCAGCAGCGGTAGCAGGAACTTCGGCCGGGTCGAGCGGCTGATCGGCCAGAGCCGGGTCCCCGCTCCCCCCGCCGGGATCACCGCCCAGAGCGGCGGCGACCCGGCGGCCTGGTGGCGCATCGGCGCGTTCCTCCCGCTCACCTCACCGCGAGCGCCCGCGCTCGCCCCATCGTCGCTCCGAGACCCCGGCCGGTCCGTCCGCCCGCCCCTCCGGGACGAGCCCAGAATGAACGAGCGACGCCCCCCGCGCACCGCGAGCAACCCGCCGAGGAAGTCGTAGACCCTTCTTAGCCCACCCGGCCAGCGACCGCAAGGCCAAGCTCCACCGCGACCGGTCCGCGGACTGGGCTCGGCGAGGTGCCGCCTCCGCCGAAGCCTCAACGGGAAAGCCCGCGGGATCGGGCTGAACACTGCCGCGTTCCCCGATCGTTGTCGCCCGGCCGGCGTCGCCCGGCCCTGAAGGGACCGGGCTGAACCGACGCCCCCCCCTGAAGGG
>JBBSNJ010000441.1:0-3842 GCA_038232775.1 Thermomicrobiales bacterium | reverse complement strand
TCCGCGATCTCGGTCGAGACGCGGAGGCCGACGCCGCCGAGGGCGACCTGGCGGTGCCGCGCGCAGAACCGGGGGATGTCGATGATTTGGCCCATCAGAAACATCTGGCGTGGTCCGGACTCGAAGCCGAGGGCTTCTACCGCCGCCAGCGCGGGATCGTCGCCGGAGAGGACGATCTCGACCTCCAGGCCCCGTGCCGCGGCGAAGGCGGCGACCGCCGCCAGGGTGCGGACCGCCAGCGCGCTGTCGCCGGCGGCGGTCGCCAGCTCCATCACCCGCAGCCGGCCGTCCGCTCGGACGAGGCGAATCCCGACCAGGGCGTAGCCGGCGAGCCGGCCCGCCGCTTCGACCCGCAGCAAGACCTGCTCGGTCGGCTCCTCGACAAAGATCGACGAGGCGCAGGCGCGATCCCAGAAGTCGACAGCGCGCGGCGGGTCGCCGCCGAGGCCGTCGTAGGTCGAGCGGAAAAGGGGGAGCAACTCGGCCCCCTGGGCGGCGATCGCCGCCGGTCCGGCCACCACCACTGACTCGCCGCGGTCCGCCACGGCGCCGGGATCGCGCAGCCGGTGGGGGCGGGTGGCGACGAGGTCGTGGTGGCCAGTCTTGGCGTAGAAGCGGTAGCCGGGAGATTGCTCATCCTCCCGGTAGACGAAGAGCCCGTCCGCCCGTAGCCGCAGGAAGTCGCGGGCGGCGGCGATCATGCCGGCGCCGAGACCGCGGCCGCGCAGCGCCGCCCGGGTGCCGACGGCGTTCTCGAACGGGGCGGCGATCACCAGGCCGGGGGCGATCACCAACTCGCGCGGGGCGAGGGGGATGGCGCCGACGACCTCGCCGTCGAGCAGCGCCAGCGCGGCCTCCATCCGGTCGCGCGCCCAGTCCGCCGCCATCACCGGGTAGTCGGCGAAGACCTCGTTCCGCAGGGCGAGCGCCGCCGGCACGTCCTCCGGCCGCATTTCGCGAAACACGGCACGGTCCATCGCCACCTCCCGTCCTCCCGCCGAAGACTGCTCTTACGGACTCCGGGAGCACACGTCGCGTTCCCGCTGCGGTAGCCAGCCCTCATACGGAATCCGGTTGAACCGTGGTGCTCTGGCATGTGGGAGCGGCTCCCCTCGCCCGCCGCGGCGGGCGAGGGGTCGGGGGTGAGGGCCGCTCTCCGGCAAACGCAACTGATCACCCAGATTCCGTATCACCCCCGGCCCCGCTCCCGGTGCGCGGGGCAGGGGCAAGGGGGAGCGTGGTCTCACGATGCCGGGGGAACACCTACGATTCACCCGGGTTCCGCATCAGTCCGCGGCGACGGCGGCGGGCGGCGCGGCGGCGGTCGAGACGAAGCGGTCGAGGTCGGTCCGGTTCGTCGCCAGGTCGGCGAACGCGGGGAGCGGGTCGCCCGCGCCGGTGTCGAGCCGGCGGGCCAGACCGCCGACCTCCGCCGCCAGCCGCTCGACGTAGAGGAGGAGGATGCTCAGGTCGCGCAGGATCTGGGGCAGGAGGTACGGCTGCTTGACCCGCTCCAGGTCGGCCATCACGGCGACGAGCCGTTCGCGGGCGCGGTCGAGCGCGGCCGCCGCCTCGGAGAGCGGACCGGCGGCCCCTTCGCCGCCGGCGGCGACCGCCGCGTCGTAGGCGGCGACGGCGGCGAGGAGATGGGAATAGCCCTCCCAGACCCCGACCAGCTTGTCGCACTCGACCCGGTACTCCGCCAGCAGCCGATCGGGTGCCTCTTGGTTCGCCGCCGCGAAGAGGTCGCGCGCCTTGCGGGCGTGGGCGGCGGCGCTGCCGATCGCCCCCCGCAGGCGGAGATGATCGTTGGCCAGGTCGAGCAAGACGTCGCGCGGGTAGCTGCCGCGGGCGCGGGCGGCCGGGTAGGTGTGCCAGTAGTAGAGGAGGGAGGCGAGCACGCTCCCGGTCCAGGGCATCGAGTCGAACGCCTGGTCGTAGGCGTCGAAGGCCTCGACCGCGAGCTGGGGGTCGAGCCGCGCGCCGAGCAGGGCGTGGGCGTAGCGGCGCTTGAAGGCGTAGGAATCCTCCCCCGTCTGGTCCCAGGCGAGCTGCGAGAGGAGGGCGTAGTTGCGGTCGAAGGCGGGGTCGTAGATGCAGTAGGCGTCGGCCCCCTCGGCGCCGGCGCGGGCACCGTGGAGCAGCATGGCCGCGATGTTCGCGGTGTAGCCGTGGGTGAACATGTTCGACCAGTAGCCGACCATCGGCGTCGTCCAGGCGCGGACGCCGATCTCCGGCCGCGGCACCAGGACCGGCTCGCGGTAGCGCCACCACTGGACGACGACGTTCTCGCGCACCCCGGCCGCCTCGAGCCTGGCGACGAAGGTCTCGTCCAGCGCCCCCTCCTTCTCGAGGGCGTCGTTCCACATCGTGATCGAGGTGATCCCTTGCTGCTTGAGGTGGGCGCAGACCTTGACCGCGTACTCCTGGAGTTGCTGGCCGCGCGGCCGGTCGCGGCAGAGCGGGCAGCGGCACCAGGGCTCCACCAGACGCGTCGGGTCGCGCTCGTCGATCCCGGCGTAGGCCTCCACTTCGTCGAGGCCGATGTGGAACCAGTCGACGCCGTGGGGTCGCAGGTAGCGCTCGACGACGCGGTCGTAGAGGGCGAAGATGAGCTCGTAGGTGCGGGGGTTGGCGAGGCAGAAGCCGTAGCCGAGCGGGTTGCCGTCCTCGTCCTTGGCCGAGACCTCGGGGTAGGCGCGGGGGATCAGGGTACTGTGGCCGGGGCCGTTGAAGTGGGGGCGGACGGTGACGTTCTGCGCCTTGGCGTAGGCGACGAGCTCGCCGAAGAAGTCGTCGGTGACCATCGCCGGCAGGTAGTCGAGCGTCCGCCAGGTGTCCGCCGCCGGGGAGAAGAAGCGCAGCGTCTTCGGCGTCGCCAGCGCCGGGTGGTCGGGGAAGGGGAGCATCAGGAACTCGGTCCGCTGGCCGCCGTACTGGACGACCCAGCAGCCGTAGACGCCGACGCCGAGGCTGTTGAACTTGCGGGCCGCCAGCTCGTCGACGAGCGCCTTCCAGTCGGCGAGCGACATCAGGTCGGGGCCCCACTTCGACTCGACGTAGAGCCCCCGGTAGCGCAGGTCGGGCCAGTCGACGACCCGCGCCGCCGGTAGCGCCGCGGGCTCGCTCGCCAGCAGTTGGCGCAGCGTCTGGCAGCCGAGGAAGGCGCCGGCCGGGGTGGCGACGACGAGGGTCGTTTCCCGCTCGGCGATGGCGAGCGAATACGCCTCGTCGCGGGCCGGGCCGCTCGGCCAGTCCGGGTCGTCGCCGAGGCGGAGGGTGATCGGGTAGGGTTCGCCGTTCGGGCCGGGGGCGGCGGTGGCCGCCTCCGCCAGCAGCTCGGCCCCCCGCCGGAGGAGTGCCGGCGCGTCGTCCGGGGCGTCGACCCGGAGCGGGCGGCCGGCGAGGGAGACGGTCGCCCCCCGCTCGGTGACTTGGCGCGGTCGCGGAAAGCAATCGTCGAAGCCCACCTGGAGTTCCTCCCTCCGTCCGAGACGGACCCGTTGCCGACGGGACGCGATCAGCGCTGCCGGCGGCGCGGATTCAGCGCGTCGTTGAGCCCGTCGCCGAAGAAGTTGAAGGCGAAGATGACGATCGCCAGCACGCCGCCGGGGACGAGCACCAGGTGCGGCGTGTAGCGCCACATGTCGATGTTCTCGTTGATCATCGCCCCCCAGCTGGCGCCGGGCGGCTGGATGCCGACCCCGAGGTAGCTGAGGGCCGATTCGAGCAGCATGGCCGAACCGTAACCGACCGTCAGCGAGACGATCACCGGGCCGAGGGTGTTCGGCACCAGGTGGCGGCCGATGATCCAGCGCTGGTCGGCGCCGCAGACGCGCGCC
>JBBSNJ010000440.1:0-3847 GCA_038232775.1 Thermomicrobiales bacterium | reverse complement strand
TGTTCACTGGCGCCGAAATGGTCGCCCTGTCCGGGGCGCTCCAGCGCCGTGGCCGGCGGTGGGTCCACCCCCGCGAACGGCCGGATGCGTACCCCGCCGCTCCGCTGGCTCCGCCCCATCCGCGCTATCCTCCCCTCGCTCCGACCGCCGCCGGCCGCGCTTGATCGCGGCGACGCCACCGACAGCCTACCAAGGAGGTTCCAGCCGTGGCCGCGACCCCGCCCGCCACCGTCGGCGTCCTGATCTTCGAAGAGGTCGAGGTGCTCGATTTCTGCGGGCCGTTCGAGGTCTTCTCGGTCGCCCGCGCGCCGCTGGACGGCGACGGCGGAGACGAGCGCGCGCTCTACCGGGCGCTGACGATCGCGCCCCGGCCGGGGACCGTCCGCTGCGTCGGCGGGCTGCTGGTCGAGCCGCACCACACCATCGCCGATCACCCGCCGCTCGACCTGCTGGTGGTCCCCGGCGGCCGGGGCACGCGGCGGGAGCGGGAGAATCCGGCGCTGCTGGAGTGGCTCCGGGTGCAGGACCGGCGGACGGAGCTGACGACGAGCGTCTGCACCGGATCGTTCCTGCTGGCCGGGGCCGGTCTGCTCGACGGCAAGCGGGCCACGACCCACTGGGCCAGCCTCGAGCGGCTGGGCGACGACCACCCGGCGGTCGAGGTGGTCGCCGGCGCCCGCTTCGTCGACGAGGGGCGGATCGTGACCGCGGCCGGGATCAGCGCCGGGATCGACCTGGCGCTCCACGTCGTCGAGCGGCGGAACGGGCGGCCGGCGGCCGAGTGGACGGCGCGGCTGATGGAGTACGACTGGCGGGAGTGAGCAGCGGGCGGCTCTGCGTTCGATGGGGACGCTGCCCGTCGCGCCCCCGGGCCGGGATTTCATCCTTCCCCGTTCACGCAAACGTTGGCTGATTGTTGCCGACTCGGTGCCAGCCCTCACCCCCCCGCCCCCCTCTCCCGCGCACCGGGAGAGGGGGGGCACGACCGGACTCTTTTCCCGGAGGTTGTAGCAGGTCGTCGAGGCAACAAGGCGGATATCGGGTCTGCACCGCGCTCGGCGCACCAAGGCTTGCATGAAGCAACCGGGCGGGACGACGCCCTCGCCGCGGATTCCTCGGCTGCGGTGTCTCAGGGCGTCCCGTATTCGGGAAAGGGACGACTCCGGGCATGCCGAAAGTCTTGGTTGCGTCGAGCATCCGGTACCGTTTCGGTCGGTCGGGCCTGGGACGGCGACCGCCAGGGCGGATCGTGGTGCGGGCATCCCAAACGTGCGGCGCTACGCGGTCTCCACCCAGCCGGAGGTGACCGGCGCGCCGCCGAGCATCGCCCCCAAGGCTAGGGCGTCGGCCAGCATGCCGGCGGCGGTGACGGCGGCGCCGGCGCCGGGACCGACGACCGTCAGCGGGTACTCGTCGTAGCGGCGGGTGCGGATCGAGACGACGTTCTCGGGTCCCTGGAGGGCGCCGAGGACGCCGCTGCCAGGCACTTCGCGGACGCCGACCGCGAGTGCCCCTTCCGGGCGGACGGTGGCGACGTACTTCAGGCTCGCGCCGTTGGCCTTCGCGGTGGCGGCGCGCTCGGCCAGCGAGGCGTCGAGCTCGGCGACGCGGTCGAGGAAATCGGGGACGGGGACGTCGGCCAGGTGGGGCGGGACGAGGCTCTCGACCGCGATCTCGGCCAGGTCGATCCGGCGGCCGAGGGTGCGGGCCAGGATGAGCGCCTTGCGGGCGACGTCGAGGCCGCTCAGGTCGTCGCGCGGGTCGGGCTCGGTGTAGCCGCGCTCTTTGGCGCTCCGGACCGCGGCCGAGAAGGGGGTGCCGGCGGCGACGTCGGCGAAGATGGCGCCGAGGGTGCCGGAGAGGGCGCCGAGAATCTCGATCGGCTCGTCGCCGGTGTCGAGCAGCCCGCGCAGGGTCGAGATCACCGGCAGGCCGGCGCCACAGGTCGCCTCATAGCGGAGGCGCCCGCCTGGCCCGGCCGCCGCCCAAAGCTCGGCGGCGAGCGGGTTGGCGAACGGGAGCGCCAGGGCGGCCTTGTTCGAGAGGACGACGCCGGCGCCGGCGCCCAGGGCGCGCGCGAGGAAGGGCGCGGTCTCCTCCCCGGCGGCGGCGTCGAGGACGATGGTCGGGCCGCCGGCGGCGAGGCGGGTGATCGCCTCGGCCGGGGGGGCGAGGGCGCCGCCGGCGAGCTCGGCCAAGCCGCGGCCGGCGCGGCGACCCTCGACGGCGGACAGCAAGCGAGCTGCCGTCAAGCCGGCCGGGTCGTCGGCCGCCAGCGCCCCGTCTCGGCCGGCGACGGCGCCGAGCGCGACGTCGAGCCCGAGGTCGCGCCGCCAGCGGTCGCGGTTGGCGAGGGCTTGGGCGACGACCTCGCCGCCGACGGTGCCGATCCCGATCTGGACCAGGGTGATGCGCTTCATGGGCATCGTCCTACTCCGACCCCGCCGCCGCGGCCGCCCGCCGCGACCGCTCGCTGTCGCGGCGCTCCAGGAGCCAGATCTGGAGCAGCACGTCGACCGGCATCCCCCGCTCCTCGGCGGCGGCGCGGACTTCCGCCATCGTCTCGCTGTCGAGATCGAGGGTCACCTGCTCCGACAGTGGCCCTTCTACCCGGAAGGAGCCAGGCCGATGGTCCAGCTCGAAGTAGTCGGTGAGATCGTGGGTGTCCCAGAACTCGGCTTCTTCCTGTCGACTGGAAAACGTGGGGATCGGTCGCTTGGCCGTGATCACGTCGCTCCCGTTCATTGGTCCGCACCGCCTCGCTGGTCCTGGTAGCGGCGCCGCTCCGTGCGGCTCGCCGGTCGGGACGTCACGGGAAAGAATACGCCACTGCCCTCCGGTTCCAGGACGACGGCCAAGATCCGACCTGCCGTCGTCGGACCGACCACCACGATCCTTCCGCTGTGACCCGATTCGATGAGGTAATCGCCGTCGACCACTTCCTGCACCTCGCTGATCCGAACCCGATGGTGCCAGATATGGGCGACGTTGACCGGGTTCCACCGCAGGCGCCTGATGCTTCTCGCCACCAAACCCTCGCAAAAGGACCAGCGCTCATCCGGCATCTACGGTAGCGGAGAACGGCTGGTCTCGGTCTCGCCGAAAACCCAACCCGAACACGGATCGCTCAAGCGCCTCCCCGGTCGGTCGCACTCCCCTCCGCCTCTGCCGCGGTCGGCGCAACGAGTCCGCGCCACGGCGCCTGGAGCGCGTCGTACCAGATCGGCATCCGCATCCCGAGCAGGTCCTTGGCGCGGACGACGTTGGTCGGGTAGCGGGTTTCGAGATTCGTGGTGTCGATCGTGAGGACGGCGGCGCCTGGAGAGTCGCCGGGGACGAGCGCCTCCCGCCGCGGCTCGTCCTCCAACCCCGGCCCGAAGCCGCCGCTCCAGCCCATCGCGCCCGCGGCCGGGGCGGCGCCGTTGGCGAACAGGACGTAGGTGTTGTTCTCCCGCGCCCGCTCCCGCCAAAGGTGGAAGTGGTCGTCCGTCGGGCCGGCGTCGACGTGGGGCGGCAAGGGGACCGCCGTCGCCCCCCAGGCCCGGACCGGCGGCCAGTCGACCAGCGACGGGCAGGCGATCAGGTCGGCGCCGGCGATCGCCAGCGCCCGCGCCGCCTCCGGGAAGACCGCGTCGTAGCCGATCAGGAGGCCGATCCGGCCGAGCGGGACGTCGAAGGTGGCGGGTTCGCGGTCGCCCGGCGTCGCCCAGGGCCGGTCCCGCTCCCCGAGGTGGAGCTTGCGGTAGGTCCCGATCACCCCCTCCGGACCGACGAGCAGCGCGCTGTTGAAGCGGCGGTCGGGGTCCGCCGGGTCCGTCTCGACCAGGCCGGCGACGATCAGGGTACG
>JBBSNJ010000439.1:0-3850 GCA_038232775.1 Thermomicrobiales bacterium | reverse complement strand
TCGTCGGGCCGGTCGCGGTCTTTTTCGTCTACAGCTTCTGGACGATCTCGGCCTACGACCTCGTCCCCGACTGGACGCTCGCCAACTACCGCGACGCGCTGGGCGACGACATCTACCGCCGGCTCTTCCGGCAGACGATCGCGACGGCCCTCCTCGCCGCCAGCGCCACCCTCCTCGTCGCCTACGCCTTCGCCCACGCGCTCCGGTTCCACCTGCGCCGCTACCAGGAACCGCTCCTCTTCCTGGTCGTCGTCGCCCTCTTCTCCGGCTACCTCGTCCGCGTCTACGCCTGGCGCACGATCCTCGGCGACCAAGGGGTGATCAACGCCGCGCTGACCCGGCTCGGCCTGATCGACGCGCCGCTCAGCTTCCTCCTCTTCAGCCGCGTCGCGACCGCCATCGTGCTGGTCAATTTCCTGGTGCCGCTGGCTGTCCTCCCGATCTACGCCGCGCTCCAGAACGTCCGCGACGAGGAGATCGAGGCCGCCCGCGATCTGGGGGCCGGCGCCTTCGGCGCCGTCTGGCGGGTCACGCTGCCGATCGCCTGGAGCGGGGTCTTCGCCGCCTTCGCGCTCGTCTTCATCATCGCCGCCGGCGACTACGTCACTCCCCAGCTCGTCGGCGGCACCAACGGGTCGATGATCGGCCGCACGATCGCCAGCTCGTTCGGCACCGCCTTCAACTGGCCGCTCGGCGCCGCCCTCTCGTTCCTGACCCTGGCCTTCGTCCTCGTCATCCTCGGGCTGCTCCGGCTGGGGAGCGGGCGGGTGGTGCGATGAACCGGCAGCGCGGCGACGTGGTCTGGTGGGCGGTCGTGGCCGCGACCTTGGTCTTCCTCTTCGCGCCGGTGGTGGTCGTCCTCCTCTTCTCCTTCAACGCCGCGACGACGACGAGTCTGCCCTTCGCCGGGTTCAGCCTGCGGTGGTACCGGGTCGCTCTTGGCGACGCCCAGTTCGTGGCGGCGCTGCTCAACAGCGTCAAGGTGGCGCTCGCGGTCGCCGCCTTCACGGCGGTCGCCGGCACCAGCGCGGCGTTCGCGTTGTCGCGCCGCCGCTCCCGCTGGCTGGACCTCTTCTCGGCCTTCGTCACGGCGCCGCTGATCCTGCCGACGCTCTTCCTCGGCGTCGCCCTCCTCTCCTTCTTCAGCCAGATCGGGCTCCGCCTCTCGCTGCTGACCGTCACCATCGGCCACGCGCTGGTGACGCTCCCCTTCGTCGTGCTGATCGTCAACGCCCGGCTGGCGCGGATGGATCGCTCCTTTGAGGAAGCCGCCCGCGACCTCGGCGCGACCGGCTTCCAGTCGTTCCGGCTGGTCGTCCTGCCGCAGGTCTTGCCGGCGCTGCTCGGCGCCGTCCTGATCGCCGTCGCCTGGTCGTTCGACGAGCTGGTGATCACCTTCTTCACCTCGGGCGGCGACGCCACCCTGCCGGTCATGATCTGGGGCATGCTCCGCCGCGGCATCGACCCCTCCGTCAACGCCATCGCCAGCGTCATCTTGGTCACCACCATCACCTGCACCCTGCTGGCGGGGCGCTTCATCGGCGGCCGCGAGATTGTCCGCTGACCCCACCCCGCTCCCAGGCGCGGCGCGGCGGCGAGCGAACGGCGCGGCCCCCGCCCCGTTCGCCCGACGGCGGCGGCCCCGGGCCAGCGCCGTCGCCCCTGGAGCCAACCCCGAGCGCGGGGGGGCGCGTCAGATTTTTGCGATCGGTCCCAGGGCGCGGGAAGGGGCGGGCCGGAGCCGCGTGGGGGGGACGCCCTGTTGGCCGCCGGCCGCTCCCTACCCGGGGGCCGGGCCGCGGTCGGGCGGCGCCGAACCCCCAGCGCAAAACGCTGACGCGCACCCCGAGCGCGGCCCCCGGTTGACAGGCCGCCGCCGCCCTTCTAGACTCTGGCCTTCTGCAAACGATTGCAGGGCGCGGCCGCCGCGTCGGGACCGAGCCCCCGGCGGCCGACCTTCGGGCGAGGAGGACCCCTTGGCGGAGCGGCGGGTCGGCCAGTGCCCAGGCATCGACGGCCGCCGGCGCGGCGGGCGATGAGCCCCCGTCCGCCCTCGGTCGCCGGCGCCCCCGCCGGCACCGCGACGACCGCGGTCGACCCCGCCGGGGCGGTCGCCGGCCTCGCCCTCGACCTGCAAGGGGGCGACGCCTGGACCTGGCGGAAGCGCCTCGCCGGGACCTGCCCCGGCTGCCCGCCCGAGGCGCCGATCGCCCTCCACGTCAACGGTTCGCCCGTCGCCGCCGCCCGCGAGGGCGACGCCTTCGCCGCCACCGTCCCCCTGGCTCCCGGCGCCAACGAGGTCGTCGCGGTCGCGACCCTGCCCGACGGCCGGGAGCAGCGCTCGGCGGCGACGACCCACACCCTCCGCCTCTCCCCCGGACCGACCGCCCGGATCGCCGTCACCGTCGCCAGCGACGGGTTCGTCCTCGACGGGGGCGGCAGCGAGCCGAGCCCCTCCGACCGCTCCCCGATCCGGGACTTCGCCTGGTCGGCGCCACACGGCAACCCGGCGCCGCTCGCGGCGCGCGGCGAGACCGCCACCGCCCTCGTGCCGCTGGACCGGGGCGCCCCGGTCGCGGCCCGGCGCCTGATCCTCGCCCCGCCCGCGGTCGACGGCGACTACCGCGTCTCCCTCCGCGTCGTCGACGCGGCCGGGCGCGGCGACACCGCCGCGACCACCGTCGTCGTCGAGGGGGGCGCGCCGCGGGCGGTCGATCCCGCGCGGGAGCGGCCGGCCTGGATCGACCCGGCCGTCGTCTACGGCGTCGTCCCCTGGGCCTTCGGCGGCGACGGCTTGCGCTCGGTGACGGCCCGGCTCGACGACCTCCGCGACCTCGGCGTCGCCGCCCTCTGGCTGTCGCCGATCACCCGCACCCCGCCGGGCGGTTTCGGCTACGAGGTGCTCGACTACTTCGCCGTCCGCGACGAGTACGGTACCCTCGACGACCTCTGTGAGCTGGTCCGGCAGGCCCACGCCCGCGACCTCCGCGTCCTGCTCGACGTCGTCCCCAACCACAGCTCGAGCCAGCACCCCTACCACCGCGACGCCGAGGCGCACGGTTCCGCCTCGGCCACCTACGACTTCTACGACCGCGACGCGGCGGGCACCCCCACCCACTACTTCAACTGGCGGCACCTGCCGAACCTCAACTTCGCCAACCCCGAGGTCCGCCGCTTCGCGCTCGAAGCCCTCGCCTTCTGGGTGCGCGAGGTCGACGTCGACGGCTTCCGGGTCGACGCCGTCTGGGGCATCCGGCAGCGGCGGCCCGCCTGGCTGGGCGAGTTCGTGGACGAGATCCGGCGGCTCAAACCCGACGCCTTGATCGTCGCCGAGGCGAGCGCCCGCGATCCCTTCTACGCCGCCGCCGGCTTCGATGCCGCCTACGACTGGACCGACCAGCTCGGGCACTGGGCCTGGGCCGACGTCTTCGCCGCGCCGCCGCCCTTCGGCCCGGCGCTGACGGCGGCGCTGACGGCCGACCGCGCCCAGCCCGACCCCCGGAGCCTCGTCTTCCGCTTCCTGAACAACAACGACACCGGCGACCGCTTCGTCACCGCCCACGGCCCCGACCGCTACCGGGTCGCCCTGGCGCTGCTGCTGACCCTGCCCGGCCTCCCCTGCCTCTTCACCGGCGACGAGGTCGGCGCCGAGTACCTCCCCTACGGCCCCCCGGCGCCGATCGACTGGACCGACCGCTTCGGTCTCCGGGACCACGTCAAGCGGTTGATCGCGCTCCGCCGGCAGCAGCCGAGCTTGCACGCCGCCGGTTGGACGCCGCTCGCGGTCGAGCCGGCGGCCGCCAGCCTCGGCTACCTGCGGCACGGCCGCGCCGGCGACCCGCCGGTCCTG
>JBBSNJ010000438.1:0-3857 GCA_038232775.1 Thermomicrobiales bacterium | reverse complement strand
GTAGGGGAGGACGTAGGCGGTGACCGCCAACCCCGCCCCGCCGACGGTGGTCGCCAGGTCGCGGGCGAGGGCGGGCAGGAGCGGGGCGAAGATGGCGCGGTCCAGGCTGACCATGAACGCGGCGGCCGAGAAGGCGAAGAGCGTGGAGCCGACCGCTGTCGGCTCGGCCGCCGACTCCCCCTTGGCCGCTTCGACTCCCGTCCCCGCCACCGGTCACCCCCGTCCGGCGGCCAGGCTGGCGCCGGTCGCGCCCCACGCTTCCCCGTCGTCGGGAAGGGTACCCGAAGGGCACCACCCTCACGCGGCGGGTCTCGGCGAGCGTTGCCCTTGCCGCCGAGAGCCGACCACGACGACCGGCGCGCTCGCGGCCGTCCCGCTTCGAGCGCCGGCGCCACCACCTCCCGTCTCCGGCCGGCGATCAGACGGCGGACGGTGTCAGACAGACTCCGGGTGCCTGCGTCCATGTCCCGCAGAGCGGTCCCCATCCGGAATCCGGGTGGACGGCTCCGCTCCCGGACGAAGGACGTCCTCCCCTCTCCCGCGGACGGGAGAAGGGTCGGGGGTGAGGGCCGGCGCGGGAGCGGGGAGAACGGTCATTTTCCGGGAGCGGAACGGTCCACACGGATGCGGCCTCGAATTGGGGGGCCAGCGATCAGCGGACGGGGTCCGGGATGCGCCTCCCGATCAGGAGGGTGACGGCGGGGACGACGCGGCGCGGTCCCGAGCCCGTCCGGCCGCCGATCGGGCGCGAGGTCGAGCACGGCCTCGGCGGCGCCACCCCCGCCCGTGGTGGGAGAACCGGCCCGGCCGGGGCGCGGTCGCCCGGTCGCTCACCCAGGCGATGGCGAGGACCAACGCCACGATCGCGAGCGTCGGCGGCAGCACGAGCCACGGCCAGATCGACCGGGAGAAGAGCAGCGGGTCGCTGAACGCCCAGTTCAGCATCATGCCCCAACTGCCCGCGTCGCCGCTGCCGAGCCCGAGGAACGCCAGCGTCGCCTCGGCGAAGACCGCGAAGCGGACGGTCAAGACCAGCTTGGTCGGCAGCGCGGTCAGCGTCGCCGGCAGTAGGTGCTGGAGCACGAGGTGGGTCCCCGGCGCGCCCAGCGCCCGGCTCGCCTCGACGTACGGCGCGGACCGGACGCGGAGGATGATGCCGCGGACGACGCGGGCGAACGCGGGCCACGAGAGGAGGGCGAGCACGAGGATCAGGTTGCGGCGACCTGGGCCGAGCAGCGTCAGCACGAGGAGCAGGAGCGGAATGGTCGGCAGCGCCAGGAGGAGGTCGGTCGCCGCCATCAGCGGGGCCTCCGCCCGCCGGAAGAACCCGGCGGTCAGACCGACGATCCAGCTCAACGCGGCCGAGAGGAAGGTGACCGCGCCGGCCACGATCAAGGACGAGCGGGCGCCGAAGACCACCTGGCTCAGCACGTCCTGGCCGAGGTCGTTGGTGCCGAGCAAGTGCTCGCGGGAGGGGGGAGCCAGCGGGCGGCCGGTCGGCAGCCGCGGGTCGTAGGGGGCCAGCCACGGCGCCAGCGCGGCGGCGAGCGCGAACGCCGCGAGGAGCCCGCAGCCGAGCCAAAAGAGCGGCGAGCGGGTCTTAGCCACCGCCGAGACCCCGGCGCGATTCGAGCCGGAGGGTGATGACCTCGACGCCCAGATTGGCGGCGAGGACGCCGAGGCTGGAGAGGAGGAAAAGCGCTTGCAGGAGCGGGTAGTCGCGGGCGCGGATGGCTTGGTAGCCGAGCAGGCCGAGCCCCGGCACGCCGAACACCCGCTCGACGACCAGGGCGCCGCCGAGCACCCCCCCCAGGCGCAGCCCGAAGAAGGTCAGCAACGGGAACGCGATGTTCGGCAGCGCGTGGCGGAGGGCTACGCTCCGCTCGCGCAGGCCCTTCGCCCGCGCCACCGTCAGCCACGGCTCGTGCCGGAGACCGGCCGTCGCGTCGCGCGCCAGCAAGACGAAGCCGGCGGCGCCGCTGACGACCAGGGCCGCGACCGGGAGCGCGAGGTGCGCGGCGACGTCCAACGCTCGGTCCATGATCCCCGCCGCCCCGCTGTCGGAGGCGGCGAAGAGGGACCGGCCGCCGAACAGCGGGAACCAGCCGAGGCCGACCGCGAACGCCAGCAGCAGGCCGATCGCGACCAGGAACTCGGGGATCGCCGCCAGCGCGCTCGCGGCCGAGACGAGGACCCGGTCGCGAGCGCGTCCCGGCACCCAGCCGGCGACGACCCCGAGCGCCGTCCCGCCGACCGCCGAGACCAGCAGCGAGGCGAGGAGCAAGGCCAACGTCCACGGGAGACGATCGCGGATCACGTCGACGACGGGCGCCGGGCGGGCGATCGACGAGCCGAGGTCGCCGCGGCCGAGGTCGCCGAGGTAGCGGGCGAGCTGACGTCCGAGGGGCAGGTCGAGATGATAGTAGGAGCGGAGCTGGGCCCGCGCCGCGGCGGAGAGCGGCACCGCGGGATCGGTCCCCTCGCCGGCGCCGAAGCTGAGCGGATCGCCCGGCAGCAGCCGCGGGATGAGGAAGTTGAGCAGGACGACGGCGACGGCGAGCAGCAGATACCGGGCCAGCAGGCGAACGACGGCCGCGAGCAAAGCTCGGCCTCAGGCGTCGATCAACGCGAGCTTGTTGTTCGGGAACGGCACCCCGTTGATGAGGCCGCCCCAGGTTTCGATCGGGGTGATGACGCTGGGATCGTAGACCCAGTAGAAACGGCGGTGGTAGAGGACGATCGTCGGCAGTTCCTCGGCCAGGATATCTTGCATCCGGAAGACGATGGCGCGGCGCCGCTCCCGATCGAGCGTGGCCGCTTGCTCGACGCCGAGCCGGGCGTACTCTTCGTCGCGGAAGATCGAGCCCTGGGCGAAGGCGTTCGCCTCCTCGCCGACGTACCAGCGGCGCAGATAGTCGGGGTCGCCGCCGACCCCGATGTGCGACGTGAGCGCCAACCCGAAGTCGCCGCCGGCGAGGAGTTGGTTCCGGGTCGGGGTATCGACCCGCTCGACGCGCAGGGTGATCCCGACCGCCTCCAGCATCGGCTGCATCAAGTCCGGCTCGCGGGCGTTGACGTCGGCGATCAGGTCGATCGTGACCCCTTGACCGCCGAGGAGGTCCCGCGCGCGATCCGGGTCGTGGTCGTACCGGGTCAGGGAGGGGTTGTACCAGGGCGTCTCGGGGGGGACGACGCCGGCGCTGCCGACGATCGCCGGGCCACGGGTGACCGTCTCGGCGATCAGGCGGCGGTCGAGCGCGTAGGCGATCGCCTGGCGAACCTCCCGCCGATCAAGCGGGGGGCGCTCGGTGTTGACCACGAGGCGCACGATCGAGAGCGGCGCCGTCGCGAACACGCTCAATCGGGGGTCGTTCACCAGCACGTCGCGGACCGAGGCGTCGCTGCTGAGCGAGAGATCGGCCTCGCCCTGGACGACGACCTGCACGCGCGCTTCGGCGGGCACCGTGAACTGCCGCCACTCGCCGACGAGCGGGCGACCGCGCCAGTACCCCTCGTGGGCGAGCAGGCGGTAGGCCCCCTCGCTCTGGTCGTGCTCGGCCAGCATGAACGGCCCGCTACCGACCGAGCGGTCGGCGCCCTGATAGACGATCGGGTCGGCGACCGGTTCCCAGACGTGGCGGGGGACGATCGGCACGACGCCGGCGATCTCCTCGATGAATGGGGCGTACGGTCGCTTGAGGGCGACGCGGAGCGTGTTCTCTCCCGTCAGCGTGGTCGAGTCGACCACCTCGGTGGTCATCCAGGTGTAGGGATGCCGGGCGTAGTAGTCGAACGAGAACGCGACGTCGGCGGCGGTCACGGGCCGACCGTCGTGCCAGGAGGCGCCGTCGACGACT
>JBBSNJ010000437.1:0-3858 GCA_038232775.1 Thermomicrobiales bacterium | reverse complement strand
CTGCGCGTCCCGGCCGACGTCGCGGTCGCCGGCTTCGACGACATCCCGGTGGCGCGGCTGCTCGATCCGCCGCTGACGACCGTCGCCCAGTTCCCGGAGCGCTTGGGCTGCCGCGCCGCCGAGATGCTCTTCGAGCGGCTGGCCGGTGGCGCGACCGGGGAGGGTCGGCGGGAGGAGATGGCCTGGGAGCTGGTGGTGCGCGCCTCGGCGTAGGCGTCGGCACCGCGCGACGACGACGAACCGGAGGAGGTGCCGACGACGACACAGCCCGCTCGGCAGTTCGGGCGCCGGGGCCGCCGGCGCCACGCGTACACGCAGGAGGATGCCACGATGGAGATTCGAGAATCGCGGGTTTCGGCTTCGGCGGCGGGGCTGACGCGCCGCGGGCTGCTCCACCGCGCGACCGCGCTCGGGATCGGCGCGCCGCTGCTGAGCGGGCTGGCCGGCGCCAAGCTGGCCGCCGCCCAGGAGGGAGGCGAGCCGGTCGAGCTGACGATCTGGCTCAACGGCGAGCCCGGGACCGTCAACGCGGTGACCGAGATCATCGAGGAGTACGAGCGGCAGAACTCGAACGTCGACGTCACGGTGACGTTCGTCGGCAACAGCCTGTTCAACCCGAGTTTGCTGCCGGCCCTCAACGCCGGCGAGGGGCCGGACGTCTGGATGGGCGGCTCCGGCCCGGGCCAACCGGCGGCGATCATCGAGGCCGGGCACGCCCAGGACCTGACCCCCTACTACTGCGGGCTCGGCTGGAACGAGGTGATTCCGGAGACGATCGTCAACTACACCTCGTCCGACGGCAAGCTGTGGGCGGTCGGCGACAGCGTCGAGACGACGCTGATGTTCTACAACAAGGAGGTCTTCGCCGAGAATGACCTGGCGGTGCCGGCAACGTGGGCCGAGCTGATGACTGCCTGCGACACCCTGCAGGAGGCGGGATTCGCGATGCCGATCGGCCTCGGCGGGGCCGACAAGTGGCCGATCTCCCACTGGCAGTCGATGCTCTGGGGCCGCTACGCGGGGCCGGCGGGGGTCGACGAGGTGATGTTCGGCGACGGCCGTTGGGACGCGGAGCCGTTCGTCGAGGCGACGGCCAAGCTCCAGGAATTGAACGACGCCGGCTGCTTCGGCCCGAACGCGCTGGCCGAGCTCCAGGACGACGTCGTCGCCCGGTTCTGGCGGGGCGAGGTGCCGATGGTCTACACCGGCCCCTGGATCATCGGGCCGGCGGTCCAGGACCTGGGCGAGGCGATCGCCAAGTTCGGGGTGTTCCAGGCGCCGCCGCCGGTGGACGGGACGCCGATCTACCCGACCGAGGACATCGGCACCGGCTGGTACATCAACGCCGACTACGAGCACCCCGACGTCGCGGCCGAACTGCTCGACTTCATGCTCTTCCGCCCCGAGAGCCGGGCGCAACTGCTCGAGAGCGGCGAGGACGTGCCGGTCGGCGAGCTCGATCTGGAGGCGGTCGAGCTGCCGACGCTGCTCGAGGAGGTGTTCGCCGCGACGAGTCAGTACCGGGAGAACGGGACGATCCACGCCTTCCTCGACACCGTCACCCCGGCGGCGATGACCGACGTCACCTACGACGGGTTGCAGGCGCTGCTCGCCGGGCAGATGTCGCCGGAGGAGTTCAACGCCGCGGTCCAGGCGGCCTGGGAGGCGGCCAAGGCGGAGAACGAGCAGCTCCAGCGGGGCGGGGTCGCCTGTTCCGCCGGGTAGTGGCGGGTCGAGGCTGAAGCGCCGCCCCGACCTGGCGCACGACGGCTGAGGCTCGATCAAGGAGACCTGTGCGATGGCCGTCCCGTACTCCCAAGGGATCGAGGGCGCGGCGACGGCCGCGCGCGGTCGTCGCCGCGTCCGCCGCTACCTGCTCCAGCGATGGCTGACGGCGTACCTCTTCATCCTCCCCGTCGTCCTGCTCTACGTGGTCTTCGTGCTCCGGCCCACCCTCCAGACCTTCTGGCTGGCCTTCTACGAGTGGAACGGCATCTCGGTCGACCGCGACTGGGTCGGCCTCGCCAACTTCCGCCGGCTGATCGACGATTCGATCTTCTGGCAGGCGCTCCGTCACAGCCTCGCCTGGACGGCCGTGACCGTCTCCTTCAACCTCGTGGTCGGCCTGGTCGCGGCGGCGCTCCTCTCGAGCAACATCCGCGGCCGGCTCCTCTTCCGGCTCGGCTTCTTCTTGCCGGTGGTCCAAGCCTCGATCGTGACCGCGATGATCTGGCGCTGGATCTACGCGCCGACGGGGGTTCTCAACACGGGACTGGACGCCATCGGTCTCGGCTTCCTCGCCCAAGGCTGGCTCGGCAGCTTCACGCTCGCGCTCCCGGCCCTGGCGCTGGCCTCGAGTTGGATGACGTTCGGCTTGAGCGTCGTCATCCTCCTGGCCGGGATGCAGGGGATCGACCCGACCCTCTACGACGCGGCCCGCGTTGACGGCGCCGGGCGGCGGCGGATGTTCCTCGACATCACCATTCCCTCGCTGCGGAACACGATCACGATCGTGATCCTGCTGGCGCTGATCGACGCCTTCAAGGTCTTCGATCTGATCTGGGCGACGACCCAGGGCGGGCCGGTCCGGGCGACGGAGGTGCTCGGCACCTATCTGTTCAAGGAAGGCTTTCAGAAGAACCAGTACGGCTACGGCTCGGCGATCGCGGTGGCGCTGTCGCTGATCATCCTCGCCAGCTCGATCTTGAACGTGACCCTGCGGGAGCGCGCCGATGCCTAGGAGTCTGGTCCCGTCCTCCCCGACCGTCAGCCGGGGCGAGCGGCGGACGCGGGGGTGGTGGCTGGTCTACCTGCCGCTGGGCGTCTTGCTCGTCTTCGCGGTGGCGCCGCTGCTGCTGGCCTGGTCGTCGGCGTTCAAGACCGGGCAGCAGATGGTGGTCGATCCCTACGGTCCGCCGCTGCCGCCGACGCTCGACAACCTGCGGGAGGCGTGGACGGTCGGCCGCTTCGGCGTCTACTTCAAGAACAGCGTGATCATCTCGGTCGCCGACGTCGTCGCCATGGTCGTGATCGCCTCCCTCGCCGGCTATGCCTTCGCCCGGCTCCGCTTCCCCGGCCAGCGGCTCATCCTCTACGGTCTGCTGATCGGGCTCACGGTCCCGGTGGCGGCGATCATCATCCCGCTCTACATCACGATGCGCGACTTCCGGCTGCTCGACTCCTACGGCTCGGTGATCGTCGCCGACGTCGCGCTGGCGGCGCCGATCTTCGTCTTCATCATGCGCGCCTTCTTCAAGGACCTGCCGCCCGAGCTGGACGACGCGGCCCGCGTCGACGGCGCCTCCGAGTTCCAGATCTTCTGGCAGGTGATGCTGCCCCTCGCCCGGCCCGGTCTGCTGACCGTCGCCCTGCTGGAGTTCCTCTGGAGCTGGAACGACCTGCTGCTGCCGCTCGTCTTCCTGGTCTCGGACGACCTGCGGACGCTCCCGGTCGGGATGCTCTTCTTCCAGGGGCGCTTCACCATCGACTACGGGTTGATGAGCGCCGGCGTCCTGATCCTGTCGCTGCCGGTGACGGTCCTCTTCCTCCTCTTCCAGCGGGACTTCGTGCGGGGTCTCGCCTCGGGCGCCCTGAAGGGCTAACCTTCGGCCGCGACATCGTCGACTCCCCCAAGTTCGCCACGGAGGCCCCTTCCGGATGCGCTACAGTCAGGTCGTCGCCCCCGGTGCCTCGGCGGTCGTCGAAGAACGGGACCCGGAACCGGGGCCGGGCGAGGTCGTGGTGCGGGTGGCGGCCTGCGGCGTCTGCGCCTCCGAGCTCCACCCGTGGGCCGGGGGGCGCGCGGGCGACCCCCTCCGCCTCGGGCACGAACCGGTGGGGGTCGTCGCCGCGGTCGGG
>JBBSNJ010000436.1:0-3878 GCA_038232775.1 Thermomicrobiales bacterium | reverse complement strand
CGTCGGCCCCGGCCGTCTGCCGACGCCGGGGTGGTCAAGCGGCGGCTGCGGGAGACGATCGAGGCGCTCGGCTGCGTCCAGCTCGACACGATCAGCGTCGTCGCCCGCTCGCACGAGACGGTGCTCTGGAGCCGGCTCGGCCCCTACGATCCGGCGCTGCTGGCCGAACTCTTCTTCCCGGACGGAGCGCTCTTCGAATATTGGGCGCACGCGGCGGCGCTGGTCCCGATCGGGGCGTTCCCGTTCTACCGGCGGGCGATGGCCGGCTACCGGGCGCGGCACGAGGCGCCGGGGTCGTGGGCGAGCGAGCAGGCCGGGCTGATCGAGCGGGTGCGGGAAGCGGTGCGGGAGGCGGGGCCGCTCGCTTCGCGCCACTTCGGGCGGCCGGCGGGGCCGCGGCCGGAGCCGTGGGCCTGGTGGGGGGGCAAACCGGAGCGGCGGGCGCTCGACCACCTCTGGTCGCGCGGCGACCTGATGGTGGTCCGGCGCGACGGCTTCGAGCGGATCTACGACCTGACCGAGCGGGTCATTTCCCCGGCGCTGGCCGCCGAGTGGCCGCCGGAGGAGGAGGAGCGGCGGCACTTCGCGTCGCGGGCCCTGTCCGCGCTCGGGGTGGCGACGGCGACCTGGGCAGCCGACTACTTCCGGACGGGGTCGCGTTCGCACCTGCGGCCGGCGGAGGCGGCGGCGGAGCTCGACCGGCTGGCGGCGGCCGGGGCGGCGCTGCGGGTGGCGGTCGAGGGGGTTTCCGGCCGCGCCTGGCTCGACGCGGCGCTGGTGCCGGCTCTGGCCGACCTGCGGGCCGGCCGCGGCCGACCGACCTTGACGACGCTCCTCTCGCCGTTCGACAGCCTGGTCTGGCACCGGGGGCGGGCGCTCGACCTGTTCGGCTTCGACTACCGGCTGGAGAGCTACACCCCGGCGGCGCGCCGCCGCTCCGGCTACTACACACTGCCGATCCTCCGCCGCGGGCGGCTGATCGGCCGGGTCGATCCGAGCTACGACCGCAAGGCCCGGGTGCTGACGATCAAGGCGCTCCATCTGGAGCCAAGGGTGCGCCTCGGCGCCGCGGTGGCGGCCGACCTCGCGGCGGCGCTGGTCGATCTGGCGCGTTTTCTGGGGGCGCGGACGATCACGATTGAGCGAAGCGATCCGCCGGAGTGGCGGGCGATGGTGAACGGGGCGCTGGCGGAACCGGGTTGAACCCTGCCGCGATCCGCCGTTGGACAGACTACTCTCTCCTGCCACGGCGGGAGAGGGGGGAACTCTCACAGCGCTTGGCAGAAGATCCGGCCCAAGGCCACGAAGTGGCTCGGTGGGCCACGGTCGCCCTGCGGGCGATGGGCGCAGCAAGCATCGCCCCTACAGCCGGTCGCCTCCCGGTCAGCTGCATCGCAACCTGCTCTAAAAGTCAAGAGCGGGAGTGTTCGACCGGAATCGGGATGAGGGGGGCGATTCGGGAAGCGGAAGCCCTGGGCGGGCTCCGCGGCAGGGCCGGCACCGCGTCTTCAGGGACGACCCGAAGCAGGAACGAGCTACGACGGGCTGGCGCCTTCGAGGCGGTCGACGTCGCGGCGGACGACGAAGGTGCGGCCGCTGGTCTCGTCGCGGACCGAGTCGAGCACCCGCTCGTCCATCCAGCGGTAGATGGTCGGGCGGGTGACGCCCAGCCGGCGGGCCGCCTCGCCGATGCTGAGGAGGTCGGTCGGCTCGAAGGCGCGCAGTTTGGCGCGGGCGAGGAGTTGGCCGAGGTCCGATTGCCAGAAGGTGCGGGGGACGGCGTACTCCTCGGCGCCGGCCGGCCAAAAGAGGAGGTGGAGGATCGACTCGACCGCGGTCAGGACCGCCTCCGGCGATTCTCGGTGCCGGCCGCGGGCGACCAGCGCCAGCCGCGAGAGGTCGCGCCCGAGTGGCCCGTCGCGCAGGTCCGCGGGGGAGAGCGGGACGAGGGCCGTGAGGCGGAGATGGGTCGAGAGGCGCTGCGCGTCGGCGGCGACGAGCTGGAGCGCTTGGTCGATGATGCTCTGATCGCTCGCGTCGAGCATCTGCCGCGGCGCCAAGTCCCCGACCACCGGCTTCCCCCCTGCCGTCCCCACCCGAGGCGACCACCGAACCCGCGGGGACGGCGTGGTGATCGCACCGGGGGATTCTCCCGCCGGCACTACCACTCTACCGGAAGTTCCTGGGGAAACAAGATTTGCCTGAATGTCAACGGCTTCCTGCCATGCGGGGAAAGATTGCTCGGGGGCGACGCGCCGCGGGGCGACGTTTCGATGCTTGACGAGCGGGCGGCTGGGGCGGCCGGTCATTGGGAGGGCGATCGGCGGCGCCATCGGGTGCGATCGTGCGCCCGGCGCTGGCGGGGGGAGAGCCAGCCGGCCACGAGCAAGGCCGATGCTACGCCCGCGGAACCGGGGCAATAGCTCCGGCATCCGAGTCATCGCGCTCGAAGCCTGGGAGAGGTCGTCATCCGGAGTCCGGGCGAATGCTTCCGCTTGCCGGAAAGATGCCCTCACCCCCGGCCCCTGTCCCTCGCGCGGGAGAGGGGAGCTTGTCCCACGCCCGATGGCGGAACAGTTCAACCGAACTTCGCATCAGTGGTGGCCGAGGCGCTCGACGAGGCTGCGGCCGGTCGGGGCCAGGCCGCGTTGCTCGGCGCGGCGGTCGAGCCGACCGTACCCGTGCTGGACGGCGCGGACGCCGAGCCAACGCAGAGGCTCCGGCTCCCAGTCGGGCGAGCGGTGGTCGACGAACGGGAGGGAGGTAAGCGGGGATGGGGTGCCCGTGATCAGGTCGGCGAGGGCGCGGCCGGCGAGGTTGGCGGTGGCGACCCCCTGCCCGGTGTAGCCGCGGGCGGTGGCGAGGCCGCTGGCGCGATCGTAGGCGACGGTCGGCATCCAGTCGCGGGGGGCGCCGAGGGGGCCGCCCCAGGCGTGGCTGAAGGGGACGTCGCGCAGGACCGGGAACCAGGCGGTGGCCAGTTCGCGGAGCATGGCGTGGGTCGCGTCGTGGCGGTCCTGATCGTCGCTGATGCGGGAGCGCCAGTGGTAGGGGGCGCCACGGCCGCCGAAGAGGATGCGGCCGTCGGCGGTTCGCTGGAGGTAATCGACCGTGTAGCGGCTGGAGGCGACCGCCTCCCGCCCCTCCCAGCCGATCTCGGCCCACTGCTCGGGCGAGAGGGGGGCGGTGAGGACGATCAGGGAATAGACCGGGATCAGTTGGCGGCGGAGGCTGGGGAGCCGTGAGAGGTAGGCTTCGCCGGCGAGGACGACCGTCCGCGCCCGCAGGTCGCCGCGGGGGGTGACCAGGCGCGGGTTTGGGCCGGGGACGACGGCCGTGACCGGCGTTTGCTCGTAGATCGTGCCGCCGCGACGCTCGACGGCGCGGGCGAGACCGCGGGCGAGCCGGGCCGGGTGGATCACGGCGCAGTGGAGGGTGAAGAGGGCGCCTTCGGCGCCGTCGACGCGGAGGCGGGAGGCGACTTCGGTGGCGTCGAGCAGCCGGGAGTCGTCGGCGAGACCGAGGTCGCGGAGGGCGGCGAACGAGCGCTTGATGGCGGGGAGCTGGTGCCGGCCGCGGGCGAGACGGAGGGCGCCGCTCGTGTGGTAGCCGGCGTCGATCCCCTCTTCGGCGGCGGTGCGGCCGACCTCGTCGACGGCGGCGACCATCTCCCGATGGAGGGCGCGGGCGGCGTCGGCGCCGTGCCGCTGGGCGAGGACGGGGAGGGAGACGGGGAAGCCGGCCGAGCACCAGCCGCCGTTGCGGCCGGAGGCGCCGAAGCCGGCGATCTCGGCCTCGGCGATCGCGAGGCGGAGGGAAGGGTCGCGGCGGAGGAGAGAGAGGGCGGTCCAGAGGCCGCTGTAGCCGGCGCCGAGGAT
>JBBSNJ010000435.1:0-3882 GCA_038232775.1 Thermomicrobiales bacterium | reverse complement strand
GGTCCGGGTCGGCGGGGAGAGCGACTAATCGGGAGTCTGGTTCGTCCAACTTACCGTTCAGAGGTCGAATAGGCTTTTCTCTCCGGTGGCGGGAGAGCGGAGCGTTTCCAGCATCCGTGATCAGAACAGGTCAATCGATACTGGTTGGGGCGCCTGATACGGAATCCGGGTGAATCGCGGGTGTTCCCCCGGCGGTCCGCGACCAGGTTCCCCTCTCCCGCGCACCGGGAGAGGGGCTGGGAGTGAGGGCCGGCGGCCGCCGCGGGAATGGAAAGTATTCTCCCGAATTCCGGATGAGACGGGACGTGAAGGTGTTCGTCCAGAAGCCGTTGGATTGGTGACCGCAGCGCGGCCCTCGCCCCCCCACCCTTTCTCCCGCTGCGGCAGGAGAGGGGGTGACGACGTCCCAGCGATGAGCCGAGACCGTTATTGGGCGCTCGAAGGGGTCGGGGGGCGAGTCGGGACGGCGTCGGGACGAATCCGGAAGTTGAACTTAGTCCGGAACGCCTCGTAGAAGTTGGTCGAGGCGAGGGTGACGAGGCGGAACACGTGGCGTCCGCGCTCGATGCGGACGGTATCTCCCTGCACCAGCTCGAACAAGGAGCGGCCGTCGAGGATCAGCGACGCGTCGCGGTCGTTGGTGAGCAAGAGTTCGATCAGGGCTTGCTCGGAGACGACGAGGGGGGTTCTGATCGGGGAATGACACGAGATGGGGACGATGGCGTAGCCGCGCACGCCGGCCGTCAGGATCGGGCCGCCGGCCGCCATCCCGTAGGCGGTGCTGCCGTGGGGAGTGGCGGCGATCATGCCGTCGCCGGGGTAGGTGTTGACGAAGTGGTCGTCGACGTAGAGTTCGAGGTCGATCATCCGGACGCCGCCGCGGACGACCACGTCGTTGATCGCCCAGCCCTGGTCGTGGCGTTCGCCCCCCCGGACAACGGCGGCGGCGAGGGTTGAGCCTTCCTGCACCTGGTAGCGACCCTCGACCAAGGCATCAACCGCTCCCCGCCAGGCGCGTCGCTCGACGAGCGCGAGGAAACCGACGTTGCCGAAGTTGATCCCGAGGAGGGGGATGTCGGGATAGGCGGTGGCGGCGCGCATCATCAGCCCGTCCCCCCCGAGGACGACGATGGCCGAGACGGAAGCGCCGTGGTCGAGCGCCAGCTGCGACTCGGGCACGACCTCGCACCCCTGGTCGCGGAGGTGGTCGGAGACGGAGCCGGCCAGCTCCCCTGCCTCCGTTTTGCTCAAGGCGGCAACGATCCCGATCCGGTGGCCGCGCAGCGGCGCCGAGCGACCGGCGAAGGGGGGGGCGGCCACGGGCTAGGCTCCTTCCGCCCAATCCGGCGTCAAGTAGGTCTCCCGATCATGGGCGGCGCGGAAGCGGTAGAGGAGGGCCGGGCGATGGCTACCGACGCGGCGCTGGAGCTCGGTCCCGGTCAAGAAATCGGCGGCGAGGACGCGGCGGCGGAAGTTGCGCTTGTCGAGTGAGCGCCCGAGGACTGCCTCGTAGGTGCTTTGGAGCTCGCTGAGCGTGAAGGTGGGCGGTAAGAGGTGGAAGGCGATGGTGGTGTAGCCGAGCTTGGCCCGGAGCCGGAGCGCGCCGTAGTCGATGATCATCCGGTCCGTCTCGCTCGCGGCCGGCAGAGACGTCGGATCGCTCCACGTTCCGGGGAGGGTGGGCGGGGAGTCGCCGACCGAGGCGACGAGGCCGAGGTAGGAAACGACGACCGTCCAGTCCTGGCCATCGACGACAGCGACGCTATAGAGCTGCTCAAGGTACTCCTCGCGGAGCCCGGTCTCGGTCCGGAGCAGGCGGCGGGCGCCGGCGTCGAGCGGTTCGGACGGTCGCGGCCGACCGCGCGGCAGGCGGTGATCAGCGGGGCAATCTTGGAGGCAAACCAGGAGCGACCCGGCGGCGACGGTGAAGAGCACGATCCGGAGATCGACGTCGGGCGCGGACGCGACGCCGCCGGCCTCGCCGCTAATGGGGGGACCGGGGAGTGCGGCAGGGGTCGGGGGAGCCGGCTCTTGATCGAGCCTGTCAGGAGTGATGGAGCGAAGGGTCGATCGCGGCATCCGGTCGCTCCTCCCGGCCGAGACGCCAAGGACGTTGATCCAGTTTACGTGGCGGGCCAGCCCGCGGCAATGACCGCCACGACCGAGCGAATCGGGCTCGCTACGGTTGCTTCCCAGAGGGTTTGGCCCGTGGAGGAGGACCTGAGCGGGGGCGAGCGCCGACGGTGCCGATCGCTGGCTACGGCGCTCGGGGTTCGGCGGAGATCCCCAACAGGAGGCCGACGAGCAGAAAATTGGTCAGGAGTGAACTGCCGCCGTAGGAGACGAACGGGAGGGTGATCCCGGTCAGGGGGATCAAGCGGACGACGCCGCCGACGATGATCAATGTTTGGAGGCCGAGCGTGGTGGCGAGTCCCACGGCCACCAATCGCGCGAAGCCGTCGCGGCAGCGGAGGCCGATCGTCAGACCACGGAGGGTGAGCAGGAGGAGCAGCGCGAGGAGGGCCAGCGCCCCGACCAAACCGAGCTCCTCGCCGAGGGCGGAGAAGACGAAGTCGGTCTGGACTTCCGGAATGTGGTACGGCTGGCCTCGGCCGAGACCGACGCCGAGGGTGCCGCCGGCGGCGAGGGCGTAGTCCGACTGGACCTGCTGGTAACCGACGACGAGGGGGTCGCGCCAGGGATCGAGCCAGTTCTGGACCCGGACATCGATGCGGGAGAAGATCCGGTAGGCGGCCCAGCAGGCGGCGGCGAACAGACCGAGCCCGATCAGGAGCTCGACGACCCGGCCGGTGGCGACGTAGAGCATCGCGAGGAAGACGCCGAAGAAGAGGAGGGCCGAGCCGAGGTCGTTCTGGACGACGAGGACGCCGAGCGAGGCGATTCCCATCAGGGCCATTGGGAGGAGATAGGGCACGGGCGGGAGGGCTACCCCCCGCACCTGCCACCTCGCGGCGAGGACCTCGCGGTTGTCCTCCAAGTAGCCGGCGAGGAAGGTGACGAGAGTCAGCTTGACGAGTTCGGAGGGCTGGGCCGTGAAGGGGCCGATCCTGAGCCAGAGGCGGGCGCCGTTGATTTCCTGACCGAAGACGAAGGTGACCGCGAGGAGACCGAGGGTGAGCACCAACCAGGTGTATTTGTAGCGCCGGAGCCAGTCGAACCGGCGGAAGAAGACGGCGGTCGCCCAAAAGAGGGCGAACCCGGCGAGGAGGTAGATCAACTGACGCTGGGCGAGGCTGAGATAGGCGGGGCCGCGCGCCGCCAGGATCGGGTAGAGGCGCTGGACGGCGAGGAGACCGAGCCCGCTCAGCGCCGCCGTCAGCGGCAGGAGGAGTTGGTCGCCGCCGATCTTCAAGAGCGAGAAGCTGAGGCTGATGGCGACGACGACGGCGATGAAGACCAAGCTGACCGCGATGTCGGTCCAGGCCCAGGTCGTCGTCCCGCGCGGAACCAGGAAGATCGTCAGGAGCCCGACCACGGTCAAGAGCGACGGAGCGACCAGTAGTTGGAGTTCGGTCGCCCGGAAGGAGCGGCGATTCACTCGCCGGCCTCGTCGCCCGTCGTCAGGTAGCGGCCGGCGATCAGTTCCAGGCGCTGCCGCAGGTCGTCGGGGATCAGCCGCGGGTCAGTCATGATCGCGCCGCGGAGGGCGTCGTCGCAGCCGCAGGAGCGATCTGGCAGGCCCGCGGCGCAGACGGCGCGGAGGAGATCGCCGGCGGCCTCGACGTTGGCCCGGAGGTGGCCGACGACGACGTCGACGCTGACGTCCGCCTCCGATTCGTGCCAGACGTCGTAATCGGTGACGGCGGCGACGGTGGCGTAGCAGAGCTCCGCTTCGCGGGCGAGCCGGGCCTCCGGCATGGC
>JBBSNJ010000434.1:0-3884 GCA_038232775.1 Thermomicrobiales bacterium | reverse complement strand
TTCGTCTTCACCGACATCGCCCGCGACGGCACGCTGGCGGGACCGAACCTGGCGGCGCTGCGGGAGATGGTCGACCTGCTCGGGGCGGAGGTGATCGCCTCGGGCGGCGTCGGCGCGGTGGACGACGTCCGGGCGGTGGCGGCGACGGGGGCGGCGGGGCTGATCATCGGCCGCGCGCTCTACGACGGGCGGGTCGATCTGGCGGCGGCGATGGCGGCGGCGGCGAGTGCCCCGGATCGCGGCGCCTCATCCCCGACCCCGCGACCCGCGAGGGGAAACGGGGGCGCCGGATGAGCGCGCCAGGAGCTAGGGCAGCGAGCGGGGTGACCGGGACGACGACGAGCCTGGCGCGGCGGGTGATCCCCTGTCTGGACGTGACCGACGGGCGGGTGGTCAAGGGGGTCTCGTTCGTCGACCTGCGGGACGCCGGCGACCCGGTCGAGCTGGCGGCCTTCTACGACGCGGCGGGAGCGGACGAGCTGGTCTTCCTCGACATCACCGCCTCCTCGGGCAGCCGGCGGACGATGGTCGACGTCGTCGAGCGGACGGCGGATCAGCTCTTCATCCCGCTGACGGTCGGGGGCGGTGTTCGGTCGGTGGCGGACATGCGGCAGTTGCTCTCGGCGGGGGCCGACAAGGTCTCGGTCAACACGGCGGCGATCGCCGAACCGGAGCTGATCGCGGCCGGGGCCGAGCGGTTCGGCCGGCAGTGCATCGTGGTCGCGATCGACGCCCGCCGCCGGGACCCAGGCACGGGCGGCGGCTGGGAGGTCTACACCCACGGCGGCCGGCGGGCGACCGGGCTCGACGCCGTCGCCTGGGCGGCCTCGGCGGCCGAGCGGGGGGCGGGGGAGATTTTGCTGACGTCGATGGACCGGGACGGGACGCGGGACGGCTACGACCTCGCACTGCTCGAGGCGGTGGCGGCGGCGGTGCCGGTGCCGGTGATCGCCTCGGGCGGCGCCGGGTCGCTCGACCACCTGGTCGACGCCCTGGCGCCGGGTCGGGCCGACGCGGCGCTGGCGGCGTCGATCTTCCACTTCGGGGAGTTCACGGTGGCCGAGGCCAAAGCGCACCTCGCCGCGAACGGCCTGCCGGTGCGCGGGGGGCCGGGAGCATGACGGGGGAGCCGGCGGCAGCCAGGAGGCAGCCGAGCGCGGCGGTGAGCGGCAGCAGCGGCGCCGGTCCCGCCCCGTCGCTCCCCGTCCGCTTCGGGGCCGACGGGCTGGCGCCGGTCGTCGCCCAGGACGCGGCGACGGGCCAGGTGCTGATGGTCGCCTTCATGAACGCCGAGGCGCTGGCCCGGACGCGGCGGACCGGGCGGGTCCACTATTGGAGCCGGAGCCGGGGGCGGCTCTGGCGCAAGGGGGAGGCGTCCGGGCACGAGCAGGTGGTCGAGGCGATCTTGGTCAACTGCGAGCATAACAGCCTGCTGCTCAAGGTGCGGCAGCTGGGTGCGGTTTGCCACGACGGCTACCCCACCTGCTACTACCGCCGGCTCGAGCCGGACGGCTCGCTGACGATCGTCGAGGAGCTCGCCTTCGATCCCGCGGCGGTCTACGCCCCGGACGCGCCCCCGGCCGCCCAGGGGCAGCCGGCGGCGGCCGGGGACGCCCGACCGCTGGCGACGGCGGCCCGTCTCCTCTACGGCGCGCTCGGCTATCTGCGGGAGAACGACCTGACCACGGTCTCCCGGACATCGGTCCGGCTGCGGCGGCAGACCGACACCGTCTCGCCCCGGATCACCCAGGAGCTGCGGGAGCTGGCCGGGGTGCTGGACGGCACCCACCGCCACGGCGGGCTGCGCGACGACGTGCTGCTGGAAGGCACCCAGGTCCTCTATTGGGTTCTGCTCGCGGCCGTCCGGGGAGCGGTCCCTTGGGACCGGCTGCGGTCGGACCGGGCGCTGGCCAGCGGCGAGGCGGACCTCGACCCGGCGACCGCGGCGCGGCTGCTGCGGGCCGAAGCCGCGAGGTGGGAGACCGGCGCCGGCGCCGCGGCCGCTCTGGGAGCGCGCTGCCACGCGACGCTGGCGCTCGTCGCCCAAGCGGCCAGCGTCGCCGACCTCGGGGGGCTCGACCTAGTCGAAGCGGACCTGGCGGAGATGCGGAGCCGGCCCTATCTCGACCCCTACTTCGCGCGGGCGGAGGGAGAGCCGCCGAGCTAGGGCCCGACGGTGTCGCCGTCCCGAAGCCATCATGAAGCCGTCATTCCGAGCGTGTCGAGGAACCGGTGCACGGCTGGAACGCGACCAACGCTTCGACGAACGGGGAATGACCGGGGGCGGTGATTCCGGTCGAGACCTCCACGAGCGTTCCCGAGCCACCAGAGGAGTCGGGGCGGCGGGTGGAAGCCGGCCGGCGGCCCGGCCCCGCCCCGGGCCAACCGAACGCTTGGAATCGGTCGGCCGGAAGGACTGGGGCGAGCCTGGCCGCCGGTTGATCGTCGGGTACCATTCGCGGCATGGACGGAGCAGGTGGCGGGACAGGAGCGGAGGTCGTCACCAGCGGCCGGGAAGGCGCCGCCTCGGCCCGGCCGGGGAACGACCACGAGCGGCTCTGGACGCCGTGGCGGATGCGCTACGTCGGGGGCCAGATCGAGGAGCCGGGGTGCGTCTTCTGCAACCGGCTGGCGGCCGACGACGACGTCGCCTCCTTGATCGTGCTGCGGGGCGAGCGGGCGTTCGCGATCATGAACCTGTTCCCCTACAACACGGGCCACCTGATGCTGGTGCCGAACGCCCACCTCGCCAGCCCCGAGCTGCTCGACCCGGCGACCACCGGTGAGCTGGCGGCGATGGTCGGTCCCGCTTTGCGGGCGATCCGGCGGGCGCTCGGCTGCCACGGCTTCAACCTGGGGCTGAACGTGGGCGCGGTCGCCGGGGCGGGGGTCGCCGACCACCTGCACCAACACCTGGTCCCCCGCTGGCAGGGGGACGCGAACTTCATGCCGATCCTGGCGGGGACGATGGTGCTGCCAGAGCTGATCCCCGTCACCTACGCCAAGCTGCGGGGCGAACTGCTGCGCGAGGCGACCAGAGCGGCGGCGGTGGTCTGCCTGGCCGTCTCCGGCCCGCCGGGGGAGGAGCAGGTCCTGGCGCGCGCGGGCGACGACGACGCCCCGCTGCCGCGGGCGACCGCCGGCGACGAGGAGCCGCTCTGGCGGGCGGCGGTGCGGGTGGTGGAGCAAGCGACCGGGGGGCGGCCAGAAATCGCGGGCTGGGCCGGCCCCGACCGGGCATCGGCGACCGGGCCGGCGGCCGTCACCTTGCTCCTGCCGGAGGCGACGGCGACGGCCGCCGGGGCGGGCGCGACGTGGATGCCGGCGGCGGAAGCGCTGGCGGGGACGGACGGCACGACGGTCGCGGCCGGTCTCCGCAACCTCGGCCGGACCGAGGCGGCGCGGTGAGCCAAGCCGCGAACGCGCCGGGCGCTCCTCGGCGCCGGCCGGAGCTGCCCCGGCGGCGGCTCCTTTGGTCGTCGGTGGTGGTCCTGGTCGCGATTGGGCTGGCGCTGCCCGGCGGGGCGGCGTCGCCACCGGGGTCGCGGCCAGCGGGGGCGACGAGCGGGACCGAAAGCCTGGCGAGCACGGGCGCCGCGCTCTACCTCGCGCTCGGCGACTCGGTGGCGGCGGGGGTCGGTGCGTCGCGCCCGGAGGAGGGAGGCTACGCCGCCCTCCTCGGCGGGCGGCTGGGCCGGACGGCGGCGGGTCCGCTGCTGCGGCTGAACCTGGCGGTTCCCGGGGAGACGACGATGACCCTGCTGGAGGGGGGGCAGCTCGACCTGGCGCTGCGGCTGCTCGGGGCGGCGAGGCGGCTCGGGGTCGAGCGGGGGCCGATCACGCTGACGATCGGGGCGAACGATCTGCTGCGGGCCGAGGCCCGG
>JBBSNJ010000433.1:0-3885 GCA_038232775.1 Thermomicrobiales bacterium | reverse complement strand
TTCCCGGAGGCGACGATCAACGTCGCCTTGGGGACCGGTGTTTTCGTGTCCGGGTCTTGGAGCAACGCCCGAACGATTCGGGATGCTCGTCTTGATCAGCCGGAGCGCGGCCCTCACCCGAATTCCTGGTGAGGGTTTTCCCTTTCCGCCGGAGGCCCTCATACGGAATCCGGGTGAACCCTTCGCCTTCCCGCGGCGGCAGTCGGCCCTCACCCCCGGCCCCCTTGCCCCCGTCCCGTGCGCGGGAGCGGGGAGCGCGGCCGCGAACCGCCGGGCCAACACTTACGACTCACCCGGATTCCGTATTACCCCCCCCGCCACCAGATTCAGACCGGGAGCCGGCTCGGTCGGCCCCCGGTCCCACTTGCTGGCGCGGCAAAAGCGGTGCGGGTCTGATCGCGGAAGAGTTCAACCGAGTGTCTGCGTCGCCCCTCCGGCTCCGCTCGGGGCAAACTGCCGGCTCGCTTGCCCCCGTCCGGCGCGGGACGGGGAATGACGATCGCCGTCGGGGAGCGGAAGGAGTCGGCCGGACCCCGGTCGGGGAGGTCCGGCCGGCTCCCCTTGCGCGGGGCGTGGCCCGCCGTCCGTTCGGCGCGGGGCGCGGCGGGGGATAGGTCGCGGCCCGGGCGTGGTCGGTGGGCTAGGCGGCGGGGGTCGCGGCGCCCTGGTCGCCGAGGAAGGCGTCGACGTTCTCGGCGGTGATCAGCTCGATCGGGGACGGGATGAAGCCTTCCTGGGGGTCGCCCTGGATGGCGAGGAGGGCGAGACCGACGGCGATCCGCGCTTCGTCGTAGGGAAACTGGGCGACCGTCGCTTCGAGGTCGCCGGCCTGGACGGCTTGGAGGGCGGCCGGGATTGCGTCGGTGCCGACGATCGTCACCTGGTCGAGCTTGCCGGCGGCGCGGACCGCCTCGACGGCGCCGAGCGCCATGGTGTCGTTGGCGGCGTAGATGCCGACCAGGTCGGGCTTGGCCTGGAGGATGTTGGCGGTGACGTCGAGGGCGCGCTGGCCGTCCCAGTCGGCCGGTTGGGAGGCGACGACCTCGAAGTCGCCGGCGGCGGTGATCGCTTCCTGGAAGCCCTCCTTGCGGTCGAGTCCCGACTGGTTGCCGGCCTTGCCTTCGATGATGGCGACGGGGCCGCCCGCGGGATTGGTCTCGCTCAGGTACTGGGCGGCGCGGGCACCGGCGTCGCGGTTGTCGGAGGCGATGACGGAGGCGATCTCGACGCCGGCGTCGGCGGCGGCCTGGGGGTCGATCCGCTCGTCGACGTTGATGATCGGGAGCCCCGTTTGGTTGGCCTGGATCAGGGCCGGGATCAGGTTGAGCGGGGTGATCGGGGAGACGAGGATCGCGTCGTAGCCCTGGCCGAGGGCGGTCTGGACCTGGTTGAGCTGCTGCTCGGTGTCCTGCTCGGTGGGGACGGCGACGACGTCGATCGTGATCCCCTTCTCGGCGGCGGCGTCGGCGTAGCCGTCGGCCATCAGTTGCCAGTACTCGTTGGAGAGGGTCTTGACGACCGCCAGCAGGCGGATCTCTTCGCCTGCGGGGGGCGTCACGGCCGCGATCTCATCGACGGTCATGCCGCCCGCGGCGGGGGTTCCCGCGGCGGGGGTGGCGTCCTGGGCGAGGGCGCCGGCACCGAGGCCGACGAGCATGGCCAGGGCGAGCGCGAAGGTGATGAGCCGGGATGAGGCGAAGGTGGCGACCATCGTCGTTGTCTCCTGGGCGCGGCCGCCGTGGCGGCGAGCGCGTTCCGCGGGGTGAGGGGGAGACCGCTCGTCGCTCTCCCCCGTCGATCGGCGTTCGAGATCCCGGACTGGCCCGACGAAGTCCCCTGGAGGGAATCAGGCTCGTCGCCGCGCGGGTGAAGCCGTCGCCGAAGGATCGGCTCGGCTCGCCTCGGGCGGCGGTTCGTGGGGCTCGGGCGGTCGGTCCTCTCGTCCCTCCTCTCCGGGCGGCGGCGCCCGACGCGGTCGGCGGCTATTGGCGGAAGCGGTCGAGGGCGACGGCGAAGATGATGACCAGGCCGATGGCGAGCTGTTGGTAGTAGGCCTGGACGTTGAGGAGGACGAGGCCGTTGCGGAGGGTGGCGATGATCAGGGCGCCGACGATGGTGCCGAGGACGCCGCCTTCACCCCCGAAGAGGGAGGTGCCGCCCATGACGGTGGCGGCGATGGCGTCGAGCTCGTAGCCGGTGGCGGCGTTCGGTTCGGCGACGCGGAGGCGGGCGGTGAGGACGAGACCGGCGACGGCGGCGAGGGCGCCGCAGATAGTGTAGATGGCGATCTTGGCGCGGGCGACGTCGACGCCGGAGAGGCGGGTGGCTTCTTCGTTGCCGCCGGTGGCGTAGGCGTACTCGCCGAGGCGGGTGGCGCGGAGGACGAAGCCGGCGAGGAGGGCGAGGGCGGCGGCGACGACGACCGGCATCGGGAGGGGGCCGAGGTTGCCGGCGAAGGCGCTGCTGTACTGGTTGGGGAAGCCGAAGACGGGGCGGCCGGCGGCGACGATCAAGGTCAGGCCGCGGACGACGCTGAGGGTGCCGAGGGTGACGATGAAGGGGGTGATCCGGAGGGAGGTGATGAGGAGGCCGTTCGCGAAACCGACGAGGAGGCCGACGAGGAGGCCGGCGGCGACGCCGGCGGGCCAGGGGACGGGGCCGAGGAGGGGGAGACCGGTGGTCATCGCCGTGGCGGCGATTAGGCCGGCGAGGGCGGCGGTCGAGCCGACGGAGAGGTCGATGCCGGCGGTGATGACGACGAAGGTCATGCCGAGGGCGACGATGGCGTTGATCGAGGCCTGCAAGAGGACCTGGAGCAGATTGTTGGAAGTGAGGAAGACGTCGGATTGGGAGGCGAAGAAGGCGCCCAAGGCGAGCAGGGCGAGGAGGATGCCGTAGCGGAGGAGGAACTGGACGAATTGACCGCCGCCGCCGCTGGGACCGGCGCCGCGGAGGCCGGCGGGGGCGGCGGCGGCGACCGAGGCGCCGGTGGTAGCGGGGGCGGCGGGGCCGCCGGCGGCGTCGACCTCAGACACGGGTCGGCTCGGGGGCGGCGTCGGGGCGGGGGCCCGGCGCTGAGGGGTGGGCGCCGGGGTCGGGAGCGGGGTCGGGGTCGGGCTCGCCGCTGGCGTAGGCGATGACGCGCTCGGGGGTGGCGGCGGCGCGGGGGAGGTCGGCGGCGAGGCGGCCCTCGTGCATGACGAGGACGCGGTCGCTGAGGCCGAGGACCTCGGGCAGCTCGGAGGAGATGAGGAGGATGCCGGCGCCCTGGCGGGCAAGCTCGTTCATCAAGTGGTAGACCTCGACCTTGGCGCCGACGTCGATGCCGCGGGTCGGTTCGTCGAAGATGAGGAGCTTGGGGGCGGCGGCGAGCCACTTGGCGAGGACGACCTTCTGCTGGTTGCCGCCGGAGAGGGCGCCGACCCGGGTGTCGATGCTCGGGGTGCGGACGCGGAGGCGCTCGACGAAGCGCTGGGCGAGGCGGGCGCGGGCGCCCTGGCGGACGAGGCCGAGGGGGGAGACGGCGGGGAGGGTGGCGAGGGAGACGTTGGTCTTGACCGGGAGGGGGAGGACGAGGCCCTGGGTCTTGCGCTCTTCGGGGAGGAGGGCGAGGCCGGCGCGGATGGCGTCGGCGGGGGAGGCGATGCGGACGGGGCGGCCGGCGACGGCGATGTCGCCGGCCTCTTTGCGGTCGGCGCCGAAGATGAGGCGGGCGAGTTCGGTGCGACCGGCGCCGACGAGGCCGGCGAGGCCGACGATCTCGCCGGCGCGGACGGCGAAGGAGACGCCGCGGACGGCGTCGCCGCGGCGGAGGCCGTCGACGCGGAGGATTTCGTCGCCGAGGGGGACGGCTTGCTTGGGGAACTGCTGGTCGACGCCGCGGCC
>JBBSNJ010000432.1:0-3887 GCA_038232775.1 Thermomicrobiales bacterium | reverse complement strand
CTGGGCATGCTCGACGAATCCGAGGTGGAGACCGTGCCGGGCGCCCAGCCCGTCCCGATGCCGCATGACCTCCCCCCCCCCGCCGTGGTCGAGGTGGTCGACGCCGAGACGGGCGAGATCGTCACCGCCCCCCCCGCCGGGCGCGACGCAACCGCGCCGAAGCTCCGGGCGCTGCGCGCGGCCGGTCTGGAAAAGGGCCTCGACCACGACGCCCTGCGAGACCTGGCGCGGGCCAAGTACGGGGTGGCATTCCTGCGGGACCTGGCGGCGGCCGAGATCGACGATTTTGTGGTCCGCATCCGAGACCGGAGCGCGGAGGCGATGGCGGAGGCGGTCGCTAAGGCGCGGCTCGCCGTTGGGGAGCCGGTGCCGACGGGGGTCGGGAACGCCGAGATCGGGGTCCGCGAGGCGCGGCTGATCGGGGTCCGCGAGCTGGTCGAGGAGGGCGCCTTCCGGGACGAGCACGAGTGGGAGGCGCTGGGCCAAGAGCTGGCCGGCGACGCCGAGGCGTGGCTGGTGGCGGCGCGGGCCGTGCCGTCGCTGCCGCAGTTGGAGCGACTGGGGGCCGAGGCGCGACGGCGCGGCGCGTGGTCGCCGGGGTTCGAGCGCACGTACGGCGACCGGGCGACGGCGTTCGCGGAGCGAGCCGACGCGCTGGCCGGCTAGGGGAGGGCCGTTCGTGAATACCGACTTCGTCCTCAACGAATGGTGTCCAGCACTCCGGTCGGGCGAGTACCGGCAGGGCTCGTATGTCCTGCGGGAGGTCGACGACACGTACTGCTGCCTGGGGGTCGCCTGCGACCTGTTGGCGAAGCGCGGGATCGGGAAGTGGGGCAAGAAATCCGTCAGGCCCCGGACGTACATCAGTCCGGACAGGCATTGGTCGCGCCAGAAGCTGCCGCGCGATGTGGCGGCGATGATCGGGGTCGTGAGCGAGTGGGGCCCCCCGTGCGAGATCGGGGGCATTCGCTACCCCGACCTTTCGCAGGCCAACGACGCCGGCCGGAGTTTCGGGGAGATCGCGGACGCCCTCGAAGCGCTGGCGCTGGCCGAGCGGCCTGACGCGTGAGCCGCATGCCGTGGTTTCGGTTCTACACCGAGGCGCGAGCGGACCGGAAGCTCGACGCGCTCTCCGACGCGGAGTTCCGGGTCTGGATCAACCTGCTCTGCTTCGCGGCAGAGCAGGGGACGGAGCGGGGCGCGATCCGTGGCGTCGGGCACGACCTGCTGGCGGTGGAGGTGGCGCGGGGCGACCCGCACCTCCTGGCGGCGACGGTCGAGAAGCTGGAGCGGCTGCGGATCGTGCGGTCGGATGGGGACGAGATCGCCTTCGTCAACTTCCGGAAGCGTCAGCACGACCACCCGAGCGACGCCCCGGAACTGGCCGCCGACCGCAAGCGGCGGTCACGAGCTGGCGTCGTGACCGCCACCGAAGACGACGACCGGTCACGACCGGTCACGACCGGTCACGACACAGATAGAGATAGAGATACAGAGAGAGAGAGAGAACAAGAACAACGACAGGGGGGTGCCCCCCCTGCAACCCCCCGGCGGTCGGTGTCGGTCGATCCTCCCGGATTCGTGGAGTTCTGGGCGGCCTACCCCCGGAAAGAGGAGCGCAAGAAGGCGGTCGCGGAGTGGAAGCGATTGGGGCCGGGCGACGAACTCACGGCTGTGATCTTGGCGGCGATTGCCCGGCAACGGGGCGGCCGCAAGTGGGCCGAGGGGTACGTCAAGCACGGCTGGCGGTGGCTCCGCGACGAGAGTTGGACCGACGAGGTGGAGCCGGCGCCTGCGGCAACCTCGAAGCACGGGGCGGGAACGCGATCATCGGCGAGCGAGGTGGACTGGTCGGACCGGGAGGCGGTCCTGGCCGGCTGGAAGGGAGCGGGGTCGGGATGAGCATGCGGCGGATCGGCGAGGTGGCGAGGCCACCGCTGCTGGCGGACATCGACCGGCGGCGGCGGGAGTACCGGGCGCAGCGGTGCGCCGAGTTTGATTGGCCGGACACGGTTTGCTGCGCGGCCTGCGGCGACTCCGGCGGGCTGCCGGAGTCGGGGGCGGTCTGCCACTGCGCGGCCGGCCGGGTGGTCGCCGAGCGGATGCGGCTCCTGGACGACTGGGCGGCGCGCATCCCGGAGCGGTTCCGGTGCTACTCGCTCCACGGGGCACCGAACCGCGAGGCGGCGGCGCAGGTCGATGGGTGGCTGTCCGAGAAACCCCAGATCAGCGGCCGGTCGCTGGTCCTCTCCGGGCCGGTGGGGACCGGCAAGACGGCGCTGGCGGTGGCGGTGTTGCGAGAGTTCCACGAGGACGGCATCCCGTTCCGGTTCTTCGTCGTGCCGAGCCTGCTGGACGCGATGCGGCCGCCCCGCGACGGTCAGCCGAAGCCGGCCGGGGACGCGCTACGGCTGGCGCAGTACACGCCGGTGCTCTGCCTCGACGACCTCGGGGCGGAGAAGCCGAGCGAGTGGTCGGCGCAGCAGCTCTACCTCGTGGTCAACGCCCGGTACGAGGCGCGGCGGCCGACCATCGTCACGACCAACCGGACGCCGGCCGACCTGGCGGCGACGGTGGGGGAGCGGACGGTGTCGCGGCTGGTGGAGGACGCGGAGTGGGTGGTCGTGGGCGGTCCCGACCGGCGGCGGGCCGGCTAGCGGGAGCAGGACGGGAGGCGGGCGAGATGGCGAAGACGGGCGAGCGAGCCGAGCGGGGGTCGGGAGACGCGGAGATCGTGCGGGCCATGGCCGCGTCGATCCGGGCGGTGGGGACGCTGTTGGCCGACGAGGACCGGGAGTCGCACCGGATGGTGGCGATCACGGCGCTGATGGAGCCCATCCCCCCCGAGGACCGGGTTCGGCTGCTGGCGGGGCTGCGCCGGCTGGCGGCGATCCGGGTGTCGGCCGACGGGATGTTCGCCGCCGGCGACCCGGCGGCGCAGGCCGAGGAGTTCGCCGGCGTGGAGCGACGGGTTCGGGCCGGCGAGCCGGGGGTGGCGTCGTGGCCCGACGGTCTGGCGCTGTCGCGCGGGGGCCTGGCGCTGGCGGTCGAGCGCGGGCTGTGGACGGCGGACGAGGGGGCGGTCGTCGGGGCGGCGATCGACCGACTGGAGGCGGCGATGCGGGAGCGCGGGCTGCCGGTGGAGGGCGAGCGATGACGACACCGCGGGAACGGGCGGCGGACGCCCTCGCCACGACCGTGGCCGAACTCCTCGACGACATCCGAGAGGCGATGCCGACGCCGCCGAGGTCGCCTTGGTGGGGGCCGGCCGAGAGCCTGACGCTGGCCTTGGCGATCTACGACTCGCACGTCCCCGAGGATGAGGACGCCGGCTGGCGGCCCGTCGTCGACGCGGAGGAGGGCGAGCGATGACGGAGCAGCCGACGTGGGTACCGGAGATCGGGCAGCGGGTGCGCTTTCGGCCGGGGCCGCGGGTGACGCCGACGATCGCCGGCAAGGTGGCGCGGGTGGTGGGGCGAAACCGGTGGGCGAGCGGCGGACCCTACCTGCTGTGCGTGATCGACCCCGACGATGAGGACGACCCGTGGATTTGCTGCCCCGAGGACGTGGATCCGGTCGCGCCCGAGGAGGGGGCGTGATGGACGGCCACGGTCCGGGGCCCAGCGCCGGGGTGCTGCGGCGGATGGCGGGGCGGGCCTACGCCGCCCGGCTGGCGTGCTCGACGAGCGAGTGCGTGACGGCGATGGTCTGCCTCTCGTGGCGGCTGATGGCCGAGGCGCGGGAGGCGCAGGCGCGGCAGGCGGCGGAGCCGCGCCGGCGGTCGCTGCGGGAGCGGGTGGCCGGTGTCCGGTTCGGCGGGGAGGTGCTTCCGTGACAAAGCCCTACTACGACGATGGCCAGGTGACGATCTACCACGGCGACGCCCT
>JBBSNJ010000431.1:0-3890 GCA_038232775.1 Thermomicrobiales bacterium | reverse complement strand
GTAGAAGTCGCCGGCGGCGAGGACGGCGGCCGAGCCGAGGGTGAAGACGAGGGGGGGCGGGCCGGCGTCGAGGACCGCCGCCAGCGCCGGCGGGAGGGGAGCGTCCCCGGCGTGGTCGAGGAAGGGGAACCCGGTCTGGACCGTCTGGGGCGGCCAGTCGGGCTGGGGCGGGGCGAAGTGGCGGGAGAAGAGGGCGAGGACGAGGGCGGGCGCGTGCTGTCCTTCGAGGATCGGGTTGTCCCGGCTCGGGGGGAGACCGAGGTCGGAGCGGAGGCTGTGCCAGGGGCGGACCCAGCGATTCAATCCGAGGCGGAGGCCGGCGAAGACGGCCCGGTTGGCCCGCGGGCCGAGCCGGCGCAAGCGGGCCAGCGTGGGGACCGGGGCGACGACGGGGAAGTCGTGGGCGGAGAAGAAGACGTGGGGCTGGAGGACGGCGGAGGCCCAGGGGATGCCGGTCGTCTCGGCGACGAGGCGGACGGCCATCGTCAGGGTGTGGGAGACGAGGAGATCGGCGCCGTGGGCGGTGACCGCGGCGAGGGTGTCGTCGTAGGCCTCGCGCAGGCGGGGCAGGACGCCGCGGCGGAAGACCTCGTCGCCGCCGCGGCGGGGGTCCATGACGCGGGCCATCGCCGCGGGGTCGGGGAGATCGGGGCGGACGGGCGCGAAGCCGAGGCCGAGGCGCTCGACCCGCTCCCGGTAGGCGGGGTGGCTGGCGACGACGGCGGCGTGGCCCCGAGCTTGGAGGGCGAGGGCGACGGCGAGGAACGGGTGGAGATCGCCGAGGGAGCCGGCGGTGGCGAGGAGGACGCGCTTGGCGGCGGGGGACTCGGCTGGCGCCGGGGGATCGATGCGATCCCCTTGGGCGCCGTCGCCGGTCGGCGGCAACCGGGTCGGCGTCCCATCGCCCCGCGCTTGCCGCGCCATCCTCGTCAAGCCCTCCCCGCCGTCACGCCGGCGACCGCCGCGCCGTCGTCCCGGCCCGCCCCGCCGGCGTGGTCGGCGCGGTGGCTCGCTTCGAGACCGAGGCTCGGGCAGCCGACGGCGAGCGACCGGCCGGCGAGGGGCGAACCGCTGCCCAAACCCGAGCGGAGGAGATCGGGCTGCCGGCGCTTGGGGCGGACGTTGCCGCCAGCGCCAGCGTCCGCCGCGACGAGGGGACCGCCGCCGGCGGTGGCGCTGCCGTCGGCAGCGGCGCCAGAGCGGTCGTTGGCGATGTGGAGGATCATGGATGGGGAGCCCCCCGCGCGGTCTGGCTGCTCATCCCGAGGGCGGAGAATTGGGGCGCGGTGGGACCATCAGCGAGTCCGCAACGCTGCTCCAGAGCCGAGAAAGGACCGCAACAAGCCGATGCCGATCGGAGAGCTGCAAGGCGCCCATGGGAGACCGGGCGAGTGACCGCTGCACCGTCGTCAGCTTATGGACGCGGACGACGGAAGGTCGAAGCAATCCCGCGCTCTGCCCGAGGGTGATCTCGACATGGTACGGGGATCGACGCAAGCGGCTCGTGATCGGCGCGACGACGAGGTCGGCATCGGCGAGATCGAGGAGCACGACGACGGGTCTCCGCTTCAAACCTGCGCCATCGGTGAACGGGAAGTCCAACAGGACGACGGCACCGGGGCCCAGGGATGGAATCGTCATAGATGCTGTCCCCATCGGCGTACGCCTGGAGCAGGTGTTCGGCCGCCAAGCGGTGCCAATCGCGCTCCTCGTCGCCGTCGTTCGCGAGGAGCAGGATGACGCGGCCCGGCTGGTCCTGGCGGTGGTGCCCGGCCAGCTCGGTCGGGATCGCGATCGTGTGGTCGTCGCCGACCTAGGTCCAGAATTCGATGGCTTCCATGGCGTCCGCTCCCGATCCGGTCGATGTCTCCCGGCCACGCTGGGTTCTCGCGAGGATACCCGAGTCTGACCGGTCGCTGGTTGGGTATCCGGTCGCCGACGGTCGTGGTCGGGCGGTTGTGCCGCGGCGCCGACTGGGGTAGGGTGCCGACCTCGAACCGCTCCGGAGCGCTGTCGCCCGTAGGAGATCGTCGATGGCCGGGCCGGCTCCCACACCAGACCGGAAGCAACCGGTTCGGCCGCCCCCCGCGGATGGGTTCGGCGACGGGCCGCCGCGCGGGGTCTGGCTGCTGCTGGGTGCGATCGCCGGGGCGAAGCTGGCGACCTTGACCGTCGTCCTCTGGCTCTCCTGGTCGCCGGAGGCGGGGCTGCTGGCGGCGGTCACGGTCTGGCATTGGCTGCCGCTGGCGGCGGCGCTGCTGGCGGGGCCGGTGCTGTTCCGGGTGCGGCTGCGGCGGGTGCGGGCGCGGCGGGAGGCGCTGCGGCGGGCCGAGTGGCTCCTGCCGGAGACGGCTGGGGCTGAGATGGTCGCGGGGGTCGGGGCGACTCTGCCTCGGGTCGACACCTGACGAGTGGGCTTCTCCGGGCGGCAGGCCAGCTCGCCCAGCGGGTGCGCGGCCGACGAACTGACCGGCTGCCCGCCGCCATGGCGGGCGGTCGCTTGCCTCTTTGCCCCCGGCGTGCCACCATCCGCCCGTTCGGGGAGCGGAGCCGAGCGCGGCGGAGGGACGAGCGATGGCCGAGCAACCGGGAGACGAGGGCCTGGACGCGGAGAAGGTGCGGGACCTCTTCAAAGCCTACGACGTGCGCGGGCGGGTGCCGGACGAGCTGAGCCCCGAGATCGCCCGCCGCATCGGGCGGGCGCTGGTCGCCTCCCTGAAGCCGGACGAGGTCGCCGTCGGGCGCGACATGCGCGTCTCGGGGCCGCTGATCACGGCCGCGCTGATCGACGGCATCCGCGACGGCGGGGCCGATGTCTCCGACCTCGGCCTGGTCTCGACCGACGCCCTCTACTTCGCCGTCGGCAAGTACGGCTACCCGACTGGGGTGATGGTCACCGCCTCGCACAACCCGGCCGAGTACAACGGCCTCAAGATCTGCCGCGAGGAGGCGAGGGCGCTCTCGCTCGACGAGGGGCTGGACGCGATCCGCGACCTCGTGCTCTCGGCCGACCTGCCGCCGCCGCTGACCGACGGCCGCCGCGGCTCGGTCCAGGAGCGGGACGTCCTCGACGCCTACGCCGCGCACATGCTGGGCCTGGTCGAGGCGCGGGCGATCAAGCCGCTGAAGGTCGCGATCGACGCCGGCAACGGGATGGCCGGGGCGACGGTGCCGCGCGTCTTCAAGCACCTGCCCTGCACCGTCGTCCCCCTCTACTTCGACCTCGACGGCACCTTCCCCAACCACCCGGCCAACCCGATCGAGCCGGAGAACGTGGCCGAGCTCCAGCGGACGGTGCTGCGCGAGGGGTGCGACCTGGGGGTCGCCTTCGACGGCGACGCCGACCGGATGTTCCTGATCGACGAGCAGGGCCGGTTCGTCGGCGGCGACATGGTGACGGCGATGGTCGCCGTCAGGACACTGGAGCGCAACCCGGGGGCGGCGATCGTCTACAACCTGATCTGCTCCCGCTCGGTGCCGGAGACGATCCGGCGTTTCGGCGGGCGGCCGATCCGCTCCCGCGTCGGCCACTCCTACATCAAGGCGACGATGCGCGAGGAGGACGCCGCCTTCGGCGGCGAGCACTCGGGGCCCTTCTACTTCCGCGACAACTGGTACGCCGACTCTGGGATGCTGGCGCTGCTGACGACGCTGGAGCTGGTCTCGGTGGCGAACCAGCCGCTGTCGGCGGTGCTGGCCCCGCTCGACCACCGCCACCGCTCCGGCGAGATCAACTCGGAGGTGGCGGACCCGGCGGCGACGATGCGGGAGGTCGAGGCCCTCTACGCGGCCGAGGGGGCGGCGATCGACCACTTGGACGGCGTCACGGTCGGCTTCCCCGAGTGGTGGTTCAACCTGCGGGCCTCGAACACGCAGCCGCTGCTGCGCCT
>JBBSNJ010000430.1:0-3896 GCA_038232775.1 Thermomicrobiales bacterium | reverse complement strand
CGTGGACTCGCTGGCCATTGTGTTTCAGGACAACGGACGCTCGGGTGAGAAACGGCGGGGTGCGCCGTCGACGACTGGGTCCTGTCGCGTGAGAGACGACGGTCCGGGGGAAGGGATCGAATCGATGTTGGAGGGAACGGCGACGACGCGCCGGGGCGTCAGTGCGCTTTGCGGGCGAAGGGCTGTGCTCGGGGCGCTCGGTTTTGGGCTGGCGGGCCTGGTGGCCCCGGCCGCGGCGCCGGAGGCAGCCGCCGGAAGCCGCCGCGATGGCAAGGCGATTGCCCGGACGGCGATGCGCTACAAGGGGTCGAAATACGTCTGGGGCGGGAACACTCCGCGTGGGTTTGATTGCTCAGGGTTCACCCAGTACGTGGTCAAGAAGGCGACCGGGACGGTGATGGGTCAGGGATTGAAGGATCAGTGGCGGACGGGGCGCCGGGTCGGCAAGGGGAAATGGCGGCCGGGCGATCTGGTCTTCTTCGAGAACACCTACAAGCGTGGTCTGTCGCACGTTGGGATTTACATCGGGCGCGGTCGCTTTATCCACGCCCAGAACGAGAGCACGGGGGTCGTCATCACCGACATGGAGTGGCCGTACTACGCCCAGCGCTACCGAGGTGCGCGCCGGGTGGCGTAGGCGCGGCCCCCGGGAGGGCGTGGTGTCTTCGCGGAGCCGGGGTCGTTCGCGGAAAAGCTGGGCTGCCGCGTGCGGTCGGTGAGAACGGCTGCCCTTCGGACCATTGGTCAATAACGCTCCCGCTCCCGGTTGAAGCTCCGATGTTAGGGGGGGCGGCTCCTCTCGCTCGCCAACTCTGGCGCCCCTAGAATTCGTCGTCGTAGCCGCGGAAATCACGGATCAGCTCCTGGAGCTGGGTGGTGGCGGTGCGGGCGACGTGGATGGTCCGCTCGCGCTTGCCGGCGTCGAGCAGCCCGTAGAAGACCAAGCCGGCCGCCGCCGCCAGCCAGAAAAGGGTGGCGCCGGTGTCCTTCCCGGCGTCGGCGGTCGCCTCCACGGCGCGTTGGCCGGTGCCTCGGGCGCGGTCGCGGGCCTGGGCGGCCAGATCGCCGACCTCGGCGGCTCGGTCCGCCGCCCGCTCGGCGGCGGCCCCCGAAGCGCTCCGGACGCGGTCGCCTTGGGCGGCGACGACGCGGGACGCTTTCTTGGTCGAGCGCCCGAGACCCGCCTCGGCGGTACCCGCCGCCTCGCGGGCGGTCTCCCGCGAGCCCTGCCAGAAATCGAGCGCGGCGGCGACGGCTCGGTCCGCGACCTCTCGCCAAGCGGGCGCAACCTCGGCTCGATCGTTGCGGCTCGAGCGGGATGCCTTGACCCAGCCCCGCCGATTGGCCTCGCCGACCGCGTCCCCGGAGCCGAGCAGTCGCTCGACCTGAGCGATCGCCGCCGCGGCAGCCTGGGAGGCGACCTGTCGTGAGGTCGATGTCGTCTCTTTGCCCAATCGCTCGGCTCGCCGCTTCGTCCGATCAACGCTCGCCGCTGCCACGTCCCGTCCTTTCTCGCTGCCGCGGCGGGTCGCCCGCCGGGCGCGGCGACCGAACCGCTTCGCTTCGGTCGTCACCGCCGCTTCGATCCGTTCGAGTTCCCCCGGCACCGCCTCCGCCAGCCGCGAGCCTTCTTGCTGGATTCGGTGGGAGGCGGCCCGCGCTCGGTCTGGCGCCGCTCGGGCGGCGGTCTCGGCTCGCTCCTTTACCTCGTGGCCGAGCACCTCGGCCAGTTGGCCGATTGCGGCGGCACTGGCGGCGGCGCTCTCGGCGAGGGGCGACGACGTCGATCCCTCCACCGCGGGGGAGAAGCGCTGTGTCGAGCGAATCCGGCCAAGGCCAACGGCGATGCCCGCGGTGGCCCCGGCCGCGGCCACGGCCCCGGCCAGGACCTGACCGACGGAGGGTCGTTCTCGGGCGTCGTCCATCTTCGCTCTCCCTCGCCGTCGGCTCGGCGGATTCGTCGCCTGGCCCCCCCAGACCACGGAATACTACCCGACGGCAGGCGGTGCTTTCGGGTGGCCGGGCGCGGATCGGGTCGAGCGCTGCCGTCGCTATACTGATGGTCGCCGGATGCTCGGGGCTCTGACAGGGATCGACCTCGATCGCGGCCGTCCTGAATCAAGGCGGTCGAGCCCGGAACCGGGGAAGGGGCGGCTCTGGCGGCTCGCAGTCTCGGCTCAAGAGCGGGTGCCGGAGGAGGGCTGGCGGGGCGGGGCGATGCGGGTGCTGATTCTGTCGGATGTCCACGCCAATCTCGCGGCGCTGGAGGCGGTGCTCGGCGCCGCGCCGGCGGTCGACGAGATTTGGAACCTCGGCGACAGCGTCGGTTACGGCCCGCGGCCCCGAGAGTGCCTCGAGCGGCTGACCGAAGCCGGGGTGGCGGTCGCGCTGGCCGGCAATCACGACCTGGCCGCGATCGGGGCCATCGACCTAGAGCGGTTCAATCCGGTGGCGCGGACGGCGGCCGAGTGGACAGCGCTCCAGCTCAGGCGCGATCAGCGGACCTGGCTCGGGTCGCTGCCGGCGAAGACGGCGATCGCGGGCTTCACGCTCGCCCACGGCAGTCCCCGCGCTCCGGTCTGGGAGTACGTCGCCAGCGACGCGGTGGCGACTGCGAACTTTCGGTTCTTCCACGGACCGGTCGCCTTCGTGGGGCACACCCACCTGGCGTCGTTCGCGGCGCTGCGGGACCGGACGGAGCAATCCCGGTTGGAGGCGCTGGGCGACGGCCAGCAGCTGGACCTGGGCGATGGGCGGTGGCTGATCAACCCCGGGAGCGTGGGGCAGCCGCGGGATCGAGATCCGCGGGCGGCCTACGCCGTGCTCGACACCGACCGGGGGACACTGACGGGGCACCGGGTGGCGTACGCCATCGCCGACACCCAGCGGGAGATGGCCGCCGTCGGTCTGCCGGACGCCTTGATCGCGCGATTGGCGTCCGGTCGCTGATGGAGCGGGAGGTCGCCGCTCGAGGCGCGCCGCTGGCGAGGGTCGGAGAGGGCGGGAAGGGGTGGCTCCCCGGCGGTGGGGCGACGGCTCCGGGGGGGTCGACGGTCAGGTCGCGAGAAGGGTCTATACTTCGCCGATTGCGGGGAGGGGCGAGAGACGGAGACGCCGGGGCAAAATCCGGTGGCTGGGGCCTATCAGCGGCTGGTGGTACCGGTCTCCGGGACGGCCGCGGACGACCACGCAGTCGCCTTGGCGCTGCGCCTGGGGGCGCGGCGGGGGACGGCGCTGACCGTGCTCTACGTGGTCGAGGTGCCGCAGTCGATGCCGCTCGACGCCGAGCTGCCCGCCGCCGTCGCCCGAGGCGAGGCGGCGTTGGCGCGGGCGGAGGAACTGGCGCGGTCGCTGGCTGGGAAGGAGATGGCCGTTGAGCTGGCCGGCGAGCTGCTCCAGTCACGCTCGATCGGGGCGGCGGTGGTCGACGAGGCGATCGCGCGCAACGCGGAGGTGATCGTGCTGACGGCGACGGTGCGGCGCCGGCACGGGCGGCCGACGATTGGGGAAACGATCAGCTACGTGATGCTGAACGCGCCGTGTGAGGTCGTCGTCGGCCGGCTGAGGCCGACTGACCCGAGTGCGGCCGGCCTCGATTGGCGGTAGGTCGGGGAGGGGCCGGAAGCGACCCCTCGCGACGGGTCGACGAGCGGGCGAGAGGATGGCGGTGATGCGGGTGGTGGTGATGGGGTGCGGGCGGGTGGGGGCGCGCATCGCTTCGATCCTGGACCACAACGGGCACCAGGTCGCGGTCGTCGACGTCGATAGCCGGGCCTTCCGGCGGCTGGCGGCCGACTTCGGCGGGGAGACGGTGATCGGGACCGGGATCGATGAGGACGTGCTGCGCGCGGCCGGGATCGAGGAGGCGAGGGCGTTCGTCGCGGCGACCAACGGCG
>JBBSNJ010000429.1:0-3913 GCA_038232775.1 Thermomicrobiales bacterium | reverse complement strand
GACATCGTCTACGGCGACATCCCGACCCTGCCGGTCCCCGACGATCAGGCCCCCAGCGGATTCGTGCTCTTCTCGGGCGCCCAACTGCGGACGATGCCGGAGGAGCAGCGCCGCCTGATCGCGGACTACGTGCTCGCCCAGCAGGGCCTGACGCTGGACAAGATCGCGCAGGACACCCAAATCGACGCCTTCGACGCCGGCCACCCCGACTACCAGGCGTACCAGGCCTTTTCCCGCGCCGCCCGCGACCACCCGGCCGGGCTCCGCGCCTGGCGGGAAGAGACGGCGCGCGGCAATCCGTCGTTCGCCCGCTTCCTCGAGAGCCTGCCGTCCGACCTGACGCCGGAGGAGGTAGACGAACGCGCCACCTCGCGCGACGCCTTCCTCGCCGCCACCGGCGAGAGCCCCGACATCTTCGAGCGGGAGTTGACGCCGACCCCCACCCGCGACCCCGAGAACGTGCCCTTCGTCGCCGGCATGGAGGGAGGGTCGGGGGGCGCGGGGTACGAGCAACTGTCGCCCCCCGACCGCATCCGGCAAGACCTGGAGCAATTCAAAGCAGACATGGTGAAGGCGCAGTTGGCCGGTCGCGCCCTGTTCGGCGAAGGGTTTTCGTACAACCCGCTTCGGGCCGACCCCATATGGCGGCAAACGATGGACAACGCCTTTGAAGCGAACGGTCTGCGGAGCCCGAGCCTTTCCGGTGACACCCGGGCCTACGTCGAGTGGGTCGGTCGTCGCCCGCCGGACGCCGACATCTCGGTCGAGGCGTTCCTGGCCGAGCGAGAGGCGCGGGGCGCCTCCCTGGTCGCGGCCGGGATGGGGGGGGTCGATCCGCTGCCGCTGTCGGCATTGGGCGGCTAGCGGTCGCCCAATCGTCCCTATCGTGGGCGCGCGTCCCGGTTCTGTTCGCCGGGAGCCGGAGGAGTGCGCATGGACCCGGAGCGCTACGACGAGTTCCCCGACGCCGCGTCCGTCCCCGACGCCGCCGAATCCGACGTTGGCGACGACCAACCGGAGCAGGCGCCCCCGGCGACCGCCGCGCCGTCTGCCGAACCCCCCGCGACCCGGTCCGACCCGCCCGCTCCCCAGATCGACCCGAACGAGTTCGAGTACTACCGGCAGCGTGCGTCCGAAGCCGACCTGGCCGAGGGACAGCGCCGCCAGCACGAAGCCGAGCAGCAGAGCCGATACCGCCTGATGCAGGCCGACATGTTGGTCGAACAGCGGTCGAAGCAGGCGCAGGAACGCGCCCGCCAGATCGCCCAGTACGACCAGGACGCGGCCTTCCAGCTCCTGGCCCAGACCGAACAGGAGAACCGGGGCTACCTGCGCCAGATGCGGCAGGGCATCGCCAGCGCGTACGAGCAGCAGATCGGGGCCGAGCGGATGGCGCTCGCCGCCCCCGAGTACGCCCGCGCGTGGTCGCAGCACTACGACCTGCCGCAGGAGTACGGCGAGGCCCTGGCCGGCCTGCCGGTCGAACAAATCCCCCAGCAGGCGTACATCCTCGCCCTCTCCAACCACCAGGCCAAGGTCGCCCGCTACGAAGCGGACCAGGAGCGGCGACGCCAGCAGGCGCAGCGCGTCGCCGCCTCGCGCGGCAACGCCGCGACCGCCAACGGCAGCGGCCTGCCGCGCCAGGGCGCGCCCGACGGGTCAGACGCCCAACTGCGGGGCGCCCTCGCCGGCATGTACCCCGACCTCTACCGAACGCCGACCCGTTAGCCCCCGAGGGATAAGCGATGGCAGCCTACGTCCGAGGTGGACTCAACACCTATTCCCAGTCCGTCACCGGCGGCACCGGCTATCCGGGCGACGCCGCGACCGGCCACGGCACCCGGCTCTTCGTCAAGTGGGTGGACGCCCTAGAGCGTTCCAACACCCCGTTCATGTCCTCGCTCGACAAGCTGAAGTCGATCAACAACCCGAAGCCCGAGTGGGCGGTCAAAGCCCGCCTGCCGCACCGCGTCACCCTGGGCGCCGCCCTCGACAACACGGCGACCGTCATCACCCTCGCCGCCGGCCACGGCACCCGTCTCCAGCAGGGCCAAATCCTCTACATCCCAGCGGACGACGCCAACAACCCGGTCGAAATTTGCTGGGTATCGACCGAGCCCTCCGGCGACAGCGTGGCGGTGGTGCGCGGCTACGCCGGGACCACGGCCGTGGCCCACCTCGACGGACTGGTGATCGAAATCCTGGCGCCGGCGCTGCCGGAGCTGTCCGACCACCCGCTCGCCCCGATCGTCTTCGGCAACCTCTTCTACAACCGCAAGCAGCGGGTGGCGATGAAGATCGAGGTGGACTTGGCCGAGGACGTGACGCCGAACCTCGAGTACCCCGGCGCCAACATCTTCGAGTCGCGACTCAAGGAGAAGGCGGTCGACGCCAAGCAGCAGTTGGAAAAAACCATGATCTTGGGGCAGCGCACCGCCGGCGACCCCAACCCCTCGGCCAAGCGGCCGAGCACCCTCTCCGGTCTCCGCCACTTCGCCATCCTCTCCGGCAACACCTACGACCTGGCCGACGAGCTGCTCAGCCCGAACGACATCGAGGAAGTCTTCTACGACCACTGGGTCAACGTCGACGAGAACGGCGGCAAGAACGTCCTCTGCTCGATGAACACCGCCCGCATCCTCGACACCGGCCTCAACCCGTCCCGCCTGGCCACGGTGAAGGACGACGAGGTGAATCTCATGGTCCGCAAGTGGCACTTCCGGACCGGCACCGTCGAGGTCACGGTCAACCCCTACATCCCCGACGGCGAGATGTACATCTACAACCCGAAGTACCTGGGGTACGCCCCGTACGAAGGGCTCGACTGGCACTTCGCCCGGAAGAAGGCCGGCGTCGACACCGACGGCGACTACGTCCAGGGGTCCATCTCCGGCGACTTCACCTTCTTCGCCTTCGCCCCGAGCACGATGGCCGTCATCTCCGGCTGGAACACCGACCGCAGCGCCTACCCGATGGACCTGGCGGGCTAGGAGGGATCGCATGATTGAGCCGAAGGTCGGGCCGCGCGAGGTGGCCCAACCGACGCCCGGCGACCCGACGAACCCGATGGGGGCGAAGGTCGCGCGGGCCAACGCGGGAAACGTCGTGACGCCGGACGAGCAGCGGCCGGCGCCGCAGCACGAGGAGGCGCCGCCGGTGGCCACCAAGAACCAGCGGAAGAACGAGACCCTGCCGGAGCGGGCGCAGACCCTGACCCCGATCCAGGTCGTGGAGGAGGCGGTCGACACCGACGCCCTGACCGTGCGGGTCGGGGCGGAGGACATCGACCCCGAGCCGAAGGCGAAGCCGGAGGACGCGATCAGGCTCCGCGCCGGCGAGACGGGAAAGTCGCGGGACGACAAGCCGGTCGGCCGCCAGTGGCGCTCCGAGATCCCGGGCAACCCGAACCAGTTGCTGCGGGGCGAGCGCAACCGGCCGGACGTGACGAGCGACGCCGCCCCGGCCGAGGAGTAATCACGATGCCGGTGATCCGAGAGCCCACCGTCCTCGACGCGGGCGCCGTCTTCGAGCCGCCGCAGCCGGAGGAGGCCGAGCCGTTCGAGCCGGTCGTCCTCCGCTCCGTCGCCCGTCCCAACCACAAAATCTTGCAGATCGACAAGACCCGGCTCCCGGACGGTCGATGGCGGGCGGTCACCCATCAGCCGATCCAGTTCGTGAACACGTACTACCGCTGCACCGAACGCCGCAAGTACGAGACGGTCATGCAGCGGATGAAGGGCATCGTCTTCGAGGAGCCGAGGGACGAAACGGCCGAGCCCTTCCGCTACTTCGAGAACGGCCGGGTGCTCTTCTCGACCCGGAACCGCCACCTGTACGAGGCGTTCGTGCAGAAGATGCAGAGCTAGGGGAACCGCGCCATGCCCTTCCGCAACCCGATCCAGAGCGGCTACCT
>JBBSNJ010000428.1:0-3923 GCA_038232775.1 Thermomicrobiales bacterium | reverse complement strand
GTCGTGCGCCACGAAGTCGCCCAGCGGCAGCGGCGGGATCGTGCGGTTCATCAGCATCTCGATGTTGGTCAGCGGCTCGCCCTGGTCGGGGGTGACGAACAGGTAGGCGACGCCGTTGCGTCCCATGCGGCCGGTGCGGCCGATCCGGTGGACGTAGGCCTCGGCGCTCTCCGGGATGTCGGAGTTGACGACGTGGCTGACGTCGGGGATGTCGAGCCCGCGGGCGGCGACGTCGGTCGCGATCAGGGTGTCGGCCTGGCCGGAGCGGAAGCGGCGCATGACCCGGTCGCGCTGCGCCTGGGAGAGGTCACCGTGGAGGGTCTCGACCACGTAGCCGCGGGCCATCAGTGACTCGCCCAGTTCGTCGACCCCCACCTTGGTCCGGCAGAAGATCATCGTCAGACTCGGCGTCTCGGCGTCGAGGATCCGGGTCAGCGCGTCGGCCTTGCGGGCGCGCGGCACCTCGTAGTAGGTCTGCCGCACCTCGGGCACGGTCATGTGCTTGCCGGCAACGGTGATCCGCTGCGGCTCGCGCATGTAGCGCTGGGCGAGACCGACGATCCGGGGCGGCATCGTGGCGGAGAAGAGGGCGGTCTGGCGGTCGGCCGGGGCGTGCTCGAGGATCCACTCGATGTCCTCGATGAAGCCCATGTCGAGCATCTCGTCCGCCTCGTCGAGGACGAAGAAGCGGATGTCGTCGAGGTTGAGGGTGCCGCGCCGCATGTGGTCCATCACGCGGCCCGGCGTGCCGACGACGATGTGGACGCCGCGCTGCAGCCCGCGGAACTGCCGCTCGTACGGCTGGCCGCCGTAGATCGGCAGCGTCTCGATCTCCTTGTGCCGGCCGTACTTGTGGATCGCCTCGGAGACCTGGATTGCCAGCTCGCGGGTCGGGCAGAGAATCATCGCCTGCACCCGCCGCGGGCGGGAGTCGATCGACTCGATAATCGGCAGGCCGAAGGCGGCCGTCTTGCCGGAGCCGGTCTGGGCCTGGGCGATCACGTCGCGGCCGTCGAGCAGCACCGGGATCGTCTGGAGCTGGATCGGGGTCGGCTCCTCGTAGCCAACGTCGCTGATCGAGCGGAGCAGGGCGCCGCTGAGACCGAGGTCCTCGAAGGTCGGGGCCAAGTCCTCGTCGGGACCGGGGAGGGCGGTCGCGGTCGGCGCGTCGCCGGGGCGGGTCGGCCCGCCGTCGGCGGCGGAGTCGGAGCTGGCGGTCGGGCGCCCATCGGCCACCACCCCGCCCCTCGGCTCCGGACGCTCGGCGGTCGCTTCGCCCCGGTCGACGTCTGACCGACCGTCGCTCGCCGGCGCGGCGGTCGCCTCGGCACCCGCCACCGGCGCCCCGGCATCACGGCGGTCATCTTCGGCCGCGCTCGCGTCGTCGGCCGTCGCGGCCGAGTCCGCGTCATCGGCCGCCTCGGCCGCGGTTAGAGCGGCGGCGGCGGTCGCGGCGTCGGGGGAGACGGCGTCCACCACCGGGACGAAACCCCGATCCTCGATCACGCCCGCGTCCCAGGCTTCGAGCAGACCGGAGGAGGTCAACTCCGGCTCGGCCTCGAGCGCCGGCTCCGGTGCCGGATCGGGCTCCGCGATCGACTCGGCTGCTGCCGCTCCCGACTCGGCTTCCGCCGCGTCGTCGGCTTCCAAGGTCGCGATCGCGCTGGTCCCGGTTGGGTCATCGCCGTTGGACGATGCACCATCGTCGTGGTCGTGGTCGTGGTCGTGGTCGTGATGCGGCTCGTGGTCGTAGTTGTCGCTGAACATCGTCGTCGTCCCTCGTCCTGGGGGTGCCGGGCGCCGGGCGCATCCGGCGGCGGCAGGGCGGACCCGCATGGGTCGTCACGGTCGTCAACGCGACCCGCGCCCCTCCCCCAATCCCGCACGCGCTGTGCCCGAACCTGGGTGTCCCAGGCTCCGAGCCGGTGCTTTTCCCGAGCAAGTGGGAACCCAGCGGGGAAACGACGAGGAGCGAGCGCGCGTGGCGCGACGCCTGAGTATAGCACAGGCGCGTTATGTCGATCCCGTCGGGTGGAGCGGAGATGGGCCGCGGGGCTGCTGCGGAATCCCGTTGAACCGTGGCGCTCTAGGAGCCAGAGGCTCACCTCTCCTGCCGCAGCGGGAGAGGGGCTGAGGGTGAGGGCCGCTCTCCGGGTGGCCGAAGTGTTGACCCGCAGTTCGTATGAGCTCCGGGGGCGACTGTGGGAAGGGGCCGCCCCGGCGCGCCTGATCGTGGGGAGTCCTCGTCGGTGGAGTGTCCGAGGCTGATACGGCCGGAAGTCGTCGGTCGAACGGCGGGACAGGGCGTGCCCCTTGCCATCCCGACGCTGCCGGCGTCGCGATCCCCGACTCCCGCCCTCCTCTCGCGCCGTGCCTCGGCGATCGTCTCGCCGCCGCAGTGGCTGGCCGCTCCCGGTCTTTCGAACGCGACCGGGCGAGACGGCCCCTCGACCTCGGCACCTCCGCCAGCGCCTCCTCCGGCAACCCCTTGGGCAGGGTCGGTGAGCGCATCTCCGGGTCTTTCTCGGTCACACGGGGCGGCCCCTTCGGTCGGTCGTCCTCGCCCGCCGTCTGTAACGGGCCGCCCTCGATCAAGTATCGCCGGCCACCGCCTCTCCCGGCGAAGGCACGCGGAGCCGCGGGTGCGGGGACCGGCCAGGCCGTGGGCACGCGTCCTGCCCAGCGGGGAGATGGCGACCGCGAGCGACGATGATGGAGACGCGATCCGAATGATGGTGGATCGGGAGCGCGCGAACGGGCGCGAGGCGGCCCCCTCCCCCTCGACAGTCCCCGACGCGCCGCTGGTGGCGGCACCGCCGGCCCCCGCCCTGGCGGCCTGCGTCGTCGTCCCGGCGCGGGATGAGGCGGCGAACCTGACCGCCACGCTGGCGGCACTGGCGGCGCAGACCGATCTCGCCGGGCGGGCGCTCGACCTCGCCCGGTTCGAGGTGATCGTGCTCGCCAACAACTGCGCCGACGGGACGGCCGGGGTGGCGCGGCACTTCGGCCGGCGCCACCCAGCGTTGCGGCTGCACGTCGTCGAGCAGACGCTGCTACCGGGGGAAGCGCACGTCGGGCGCGCCCGCCGCCTGCTGATGGACGAGGCTCGCCGACGCCTGGCGCTCGCGGGGCAGGGCCGCGGCCTGATCGCCTCGACCGACGCCGACACCCTAGTGGAACCTGCCTGGCTGGCGGCGACGCTGCGGGAGGTGGCGCTCGGCGCGGACGCGGTCTTCGGCCGGATCCTCTCCGCCGCGGCAGGGGGGGACGGAGTCGACCGCGCCGCGCGGCTCTACCAACTCCGCGATGCGGCCTATCGGTTGCTCGTCTCCGAACTCGATTCGCTGCTCGATCCCGACCCCGCCGATCCGTGGCCGCGCCACCACCAGCACTTCGGGGCCAGCCTGGCGGTGACGGCCGAGGCGTACGCCCGCGCCGGCGGGCTGCCCGCGACGCCGGTCCTGGAAGACATGGCCTTCCACGCGGCGCTGCGCCGGATCGACGCCCGGATCCGGCACAGTCCGGCGGTGCGGGTCTTCACCTCCGCCCGGCGAGCGGGGAGGGTCCCGGTCGGGCTCTCGACCCAGCTCGGCGAGTGGGCGGCGATGGCGCGAGCCGGAGCACCCTGGTTGGTCGAAGGGCCGGACGCGGTCGAAGCGTGGTCCCTCCGGCGGCGCGCCCTGCGCGCGATCTGGCGGGAGGAGGCGGCGGGGCGGCGCGGCTGGGACCGCCGGCTCCCCGCGGTCGCCGCCGCCTGGGGGATCGAGCCGGCCTGGCTCGAGACCGAGCTGGCGCGGGCGCCCACGTTCGGACAACTGGCAGCGGCGGCGACCGACCGGCGGCGCGACCGAGGCCGGGACGGCGGCGAGCCGCTCTGGGACGCGCGGGCGGCGGTCCCCGCGCTGCGGCGCCGGGTAGCCGCG
>JBBSNJ010000427.1:0-3936 GCA_038232775.1 Thermomicrobiales bacterium | reverse complement strand
CCTCTCCCGCTTCGGCAGGAGAGGGGGAGACGACGCCCCAGTGATCGGCCGAATTTGGTATCACCCCTGGCCCCTGCTTCCAGCATCGGGAGGAGGGAGCCGGGGAGGTGAAGCTCTACGCCGCCGGCGTCGCCGCCCCGCGCTCGACCGGGAAGACGGTGTCGGCGAGAGTCGATTCCAGCTCCGCGACGTTGTCGGGGGTGACGAGGATGGTCGGCACCTCGGTCTCCGACTCGACCTCCTCGCCGCGCAGGTGCTTGAGGCCGACCTCCATCGACAAGCGGCCCATCAGGACCGGCTGCTGCATGGCGGCGGCGACGATCCGCCCCTGCTTGATCAGCTCGACCGTCTCCGGGCTGCCGTCGAAGGAGGCGAAGACGACCTCGTCGGCGCGGCCCGACTCCTCGATCGCGGTCAGGGCGCCGAGCGCGGCCTCGTCGTGCTGGGCGAAGAACCCGCACGCTTCCGGGTTGGCGCTGAGCAGGTCGGAGGCCTGGCGCTGGGCTTCGGCCCGGGTGTAGTCCTCGCTCTGGAGGAACTGGACGATCTCGCTGTCCGCCTCCTCGACGGCGCGGGTGATGCCGCGGGTCCGGTTCTGGCCGTTGAGTCGGGCCTGGGAGATGGTGATCATCACCACGTCCCCCCCCTCGCACCCCTGCTCGGCCATCTTCTCGGTCAGGACCTGGCCAGCCTCGTAGGCACCCTGCTCGTTCGAGGAGATGACAAAGGAGACGTACTCCCCTTCGTCGGTCCCGATGTCGGCGATCACGACCGGGACGCCGGCGGCGGCGGCCTCCTCGAGCACGGTCGGGGCGGAGGAGGAGTCGGTCGGTGAGATGATGATCAGGTCGACGCCGGCGGTGAGCGCGTCTTGGGCGTTCTGGAGCTGGGTGCCGGCGTCGTTGCGCGAGTCGTAGACGGTGACGTTGACGGTGGCATCCTCGCGGGCGGCCTGCTGCTCGATGCCGTCGGCGAGGTACTTCCAGAAGGGGACGTTGAGGCCGGGGGTGAGGTAGGCGACCTCGTACGTCTCCTGGGCGCGGGCGCCGCTTTGGCGCGCCAGGCCGAGGACGGGGACGGCCAGGCCGAGGGCGGCGGCGCGGCGCAGCCCCTGGCGCCGGTTGAGGCGGGCGGCGAGCACGGCGGGACGGGGTCGATCGAGACGAGAGACGGTCATCGGCAGCTCCTCAAGCGCAGCCCTCGCCCCTTCCTCCCGACCGGCAAGCGGCAGGGGGAGCCGCGCGACGCCGCGCGCTCTGGGTCTTCGAGGGAACGGCCCACTCTATCAGGTTCCCCGATCGCTTGGGGGAGGCGGCAGCGGCAGGGCGAGGTCGGGCAAGATCCAACCGAGGGCTTCCAGCGGCTTCGGGGGCGGGTCTCGCCACAGCCAATCGGGGTCGAGCCAGAAGCCGGGGAGAATCGGCGAGTGGAATCGGCCGGCGGCATCGAGCGGAATCGGCTCGTACAGCCCCTCCGGATCGAGGGCGTAGAAGTCGGCCCGGTGCTGGTCGGGGCGGGAATCGACGAGCCAGTACTCGGGCACCCCAGCCGCAGCGTACTCCCGGAACTTGTCGCGGCGGTCGCGCGTCGTGCTATCCGTGGAGACCACCTCGATCGCCAGGTCGACCGGCCCGACGATCCGCTCGGGTGTCCACCGGTCCAGATTCTCGGTCTTCACGAAGAAGACATCAGGCTCGCGGCTCGATGTGGGCAGGCGAACCTCGAAGGGTGCGATCCCGACTCGGCCCGCGTCGAGCAGATCGACAACGTCGCCGAGCAGGCGGGCAAGAAAGAAGCCGATCAACAGGTGCGGTGTCTGCGGCGGCATGAAGATGATCGCCTCCCCGTCGACCCACTCCGATTGCCGACTCTCCCCTTCCGGCCAGGCGAGCCACTCCTCGTACGTCATCGGAACCAGCCGCTCGGCGGCCGGGGCCGCGAGCGTTTGCTGTGCCATCTCTGCCTCCATTCCGGGAGCCGAAGAAGCGCCTTCCGCGCTGAGAGCGGGGGAGATGTCGTTGCCTGACGACGGGATCAAGGCTCTCTCGGTCGCGCTCAAACGGCGTCCGGGACGATCCGGCGGAGCAGGTCGCGCGGCTTCGGCAGCGGGTCCTGCCACAACCAAGCTGGGTCGAGCCAGAAGCCGGGGAAGACGCCCGAAGCGAAGCGGCCCTCGGCATCGAGGGGGATCGGCTCGTAGAGCCCCTCCGGACCGAGGGCGTAGAAGTCGGCCCGGTGCTGGCCGGGGCGGGAATCGACGAGCCAGTACTCGGGAACGCCGGCCGCCGCGTACTCCTGGAACTTATCGCGCCGGTCCCGGGTCACGCTGTCGGCGGAGATCAGCTCGATGGCGAGGTCGGCGGGGCCGACTAAGCGCTCTGGGGTCATCCGCCACAGATTTTCGGTCTTGACGAAGAAGATGTCCGGCTCGCGAGCGGACGCCGGCAAGCGCATCTCGGCCGGCGAGGCGATGACCTGACCGAGGTCGTGGCGATCGGAGAAGTCCGCGATCAGGCGCGCCAAGAAGGTCGTCATCAAGGCGTGGGGCAACTTCGGCGGCATGAAGACGATCGCCGCTCCGTCGACCCATTCCGACCGTCGGGTTTGGCTCTCGGGCCAAAGGAGCCACTCCTGGTACGTCATGGGAACTCGTTGCTCGACGACCGGAGCTTCGAGTGTTTGCTGGACCATGGCAGCTCCCATTCAGACACGTTTGTGTTCCGCAACGTTCGACGGCGGAGGGCTCGACGAGTATCTCGCTCGACGTCCAGTGTAGCCCTTCACCCGTTACCCCCGGCGGCGCGAAAGTCGTTCGATCAGGACCGAGAGGATGATGACGACGCCGACGGCGGTGCCCTGCCAGAAGGCGTTGACCCGGAGCAGGTTGAGGCCGTTGTTGAGGACCCCGATCAGGAAGACGCCGATCAGAGTGCCGACCAAGCTCCCTTTGCCGCCAAAGAGGCTGGTGCCGCCGATCACCACGGCCGCGATCGTGTCGAGCTCGAAGCCGGTCCCAGTGTCGGGGTCGATCGCGCCGAGGCGGCCGGAGAGGATCAGGGCGGCGATGGCGCAGAGGAGACCGGTCAGGGCGTAGGGGAGGACCTTGTAGGCGCGGACGTCGACGCCGGAGAGGCGGGCGGCCTCCTCGTTCGAGCCGATCGCGTAGAGGAAGCGCCCCGGCTTGGTCCGGGTCAGGAGGACGTGGCCGAGGAGGAAGAGGAGGACGAAGGTGAGGGTCGACAGGGGCACGCCGGCGATGTCCGCCCGCCCCCAGGCGCGGTAGCCGTCCGGCAGGCCGACCAGGGAGGAGGCGTCGGAGACGACGTAGGTCAGCGAGTTGGTGATCGAGAGCATGCCGAGGGTGACGATGAAGGCGGCGAGTCGGCCGTAGGCGACGAGGAAGCCATTGGCGGCGCCGACGGCGAGGCCGACGAGGAGGGTGGCGCCGATGCCGAGGGCGACGTTCTCGCCCCCCTCGCCGCCGCTGGTCATCAGCAGGCCGCCGGCCATCGCCGAGAAGGCGGCGATGCCGCCGACCGAGAGGTCGATCCCCCCGGTCAGGATGACGAGGCTCTGGCCGATGGCGATGATCCCGATCGCGGTCACCTGCCAGAGGACGTTGCGCAGGTTGCCGGCCGAGAGGAAGTTGGGCGCCAGCAGCGAGAGGGCGAGGCCGAGCAGGAGGAGGGCGCCGAGCATCGCGGCCTCGACCCGGTATTGCTCCAGGAAGCGGCGGGCGCCGTCGCCACGCGGGGCGGGGCGGGCGGCGGGCGGCGGACTCTCGATCGGCTGGGCGCTCGGCGTACTCGGCATCGCTCGCCTCTTTCTCCTGGCGACTCGCGCGCAATGTCACGGTCGGGGCGCTGCCTGCTGCGCCCGTCTCGTTGTAGGGGCGCGGCTCGCGGCGCCCATCGCCCGAAGGGCGACCGTCTAGGT
>JBBSNJ010000426.1:0-3955 GCA_038232775.1 Thermomicrobiales bacterium | reverse complement strand
TCGAGGCGCGCCGCGACCGATGCGGCGCCCCCGGTCGCGGCCCACTCAGCGACGGCCTCCAAGCCGTCCGCGAGCGAGGCCCGATCGCCGAGCCGGAGGAAGACGGCCAGCGCCTCCGCCAACAAAACCCCGGCGCGCTCCCGCTCTCCCCGCCGCTCCACCGCCTCCGCCAACGCCAGTTGGGCGATCGCCGCCTGGCGCTCGTCGCCGAGCTCGCGCTGGCGGTCGACGGCCTCTGCCACCAACGCCGCGCCCCGCTCGATCTCGCCCGCCGCCACCAGCGCTTGGCCGAGGTTGTTCAGAGCGATCGCCACGCCGGGCGCGTTCCCCATCTCCCGCTTCAGCCGCAGATTCTCCTCGTGGCAGGCGACGGCCCGCGCCAAGTCGCCCTGCTGCAGCGCGATCACGCCCAGACTGACGAGGACGGTGGAGATTTTGTACGGATCGGCGATCGCCCGCCAGTGAGCGAGCGCGGTCTCGAGCTGGATCGCCGCCGCCGCGAGGTCGCCCCTCAGGATCAGCGCGTCGGCCAGGTTGGTGCGAACGATGTTGACCAGCGCCGGCGTGCCAACCTTGCTGGCTCGGGCGAGCGCTGCCTCGTGCCGCGCGATCGCCCCCGGGATGTCTCCTCGCATTTGGGCCAGATAGCCGAGATAGTCGAGCGCCTTGGCCGCCCATAAATCGTCGCCGAGCGCCTGCCAGATCCCGAGCGCTTCCTCGTAGCGCGCTTCGGCTTGATCGAGTTCGCCCAGACCTTCGGCGAGAGCGGCCGCCTCGTAGAGAGCCCGTGCCCGATGGCGCGGTTCCTCCCCGTCGCTCAGCGTCAGCGCCCGCTCGAGCCAGTCGTACCCTTCGCGGGAGTGGCCACGGAAGTACCAGAACCGGCTCAGCCAGGAGCCGAGCCGGAGGGCCGCCCCCGGCTCGTGCACCAGACACCAGTCGAGCGCGACCCGGAAGTTGGCGTGCTCCGCCGCGAGCCGATCGAGCCAGGCCGCCTCGGTCGCTCCCTTCAGCAGCGGCTGGGCGCGCTCCGCCAACGTCAAAAAGTGCGCCGCGTGCGCCCGCCGCGTCCCCTCTTCCTCCCCATTCTCCGCCAACCGCTCGCGCGCGTACTCGCGCACCGTCTCCAGCATCGAGAACCGGGTTTCTCCACCCCCCTCGCCCGACCCAGGCACCCTCCCCACCAGGCCGGCATCGACCAGCGCGCCCGCGCTATCGAGGACCGCTCCCATCTGCTCAAGGTCGGGAGCGGAATCCGTGTCGGCGTCGAGGGCCAAGTTGGGATCGGCATCCCCCAGTTCGGTGACCGCCGCCGCCGCCGCCACCGTGAATCCCCCGGCGAACACCGCCAGTCGCCGAAAGAGGGCCCGTACTTCAGACGGCAGCAGATCATGGCTCCAACCAATCGCTCCGCGCATCGTCCGCCGCCGCGCCGGCAAGTCTCGGGAGCCGCCCGTCAGCAACGGCAGGCTCGGCTCCAGCCGGGCCAACAGCGCCGCCGGCGGCAGGAGATTGATCCGAGCGGCGGCCAACTCGACCGCCAACGGCAGACCGTCGAGCCGCCGGCAGATCTCGCCGACCGCGACCAGGTTCGCCTCGCTCAGCGCCAAGCTAGGGTCGACCGCCAGCGCCCGCTCGAGAAAGAGGCGAACGGATTCGACCTCGGCCACGCCCGCCGGGTCGGCCCCCGGATCGCCCTCGGGCAGCGACAGCGGCGGCACGGGATAGGTCTGCTCGCCCGTCACCCGCAGCGGGGAGCGGCTGGTCACCAGCAGCGTCAATCCGGTGCAGGCGCCCAGCAGCTCGACGAGCAGCGGCGCCGCGGGGAGCACCTGCTCGAAGTTGTCGATCACCAGGAGGCGCTCGCTCCCACGCAGCGCCGACTTCAGGCCCTCGACCGCCGGGCGGGCTCCGTCGTCCCGAACGCCGAGGGCGCGCGCCAGCGCGACGCCGACGAGCGCCGGGTCGAGCAGCGCGGCCAGCTCGACGAAGGCAGCGCCTTCGGCCCACTCCGGAGCGAGGTCGGCGGCGATCTGAAGGGCGAGGCGCGTCTTGCCGACACCGCCGGGGCCGGTCAACGTCAGCAAACGGCCTTCTTCACGGCGCAGCAGGGCGGCGACCGCGGCGCGCTCGGCCGTGCGGCCGACGAGCGACGTGAGCGGCTCCGGCAGCGGCGCAGCCGTCGCCGCCTTTCGGGGGTTCGTCGCCAGCGGTATCGGCTCCGGCGGCGGCTGCGGGGTCGCCACCCAGGCACTCATCGACATCACTCCATCCGGACGCTCCCCGGAACCGCGGCCTCGAGCGATTCGCGGCCCAACCAGTTTTAGGCAAGGCCGCGGCGCACGGCGAAGGCCGCCGCCGCCGCCCGCGACTCCAACCCGAGCTTGGCCAGGAGATTGCCGACATGCCACTGCACGGTCCGGGGGCTGACCGAGAGCGCCCCAGCAATCTCGCGATCGCTCCGCCCGCCGGCCAGGAGGCGGAGGACCTCGCCCTCCCGGCGCGAGAGCCGCGCCACCGCGTCGTCTCCAGCCTCCACCCCGGCCTCGGGACAAGGAGGAAGGGGGGGCCCGGCGTCGAGCGGCGGCAGGGTCAGCGCCACCGGCCATCGTTCCCCCAACTCGCCTCGGATCGCCTCGGCCTCGAGCCAGAGACGCGCCGCCCCTTCCGCGTCGCCCCGCGCCCGAAGGGCCAGCGCGAGTTGGCCGAGCGCCAGCCCGCGCCAGACTCGATCCTCCGTCCGCGTGTACCCCGCCGCGGCGGCTTCGAGCTCCACCACCGCCCCGGTGATGTCCCCCTGCGCCAGGGCCGCCCCCCCGAGCAGGTGGTGCGCCCGCGCCACCCCAACCTCATCGCCCAGCGAGCGATAGAGCGCCAGGCACGTCCGCCCGACGGCCTCTCCCTCGCCGACGTCGCCGAGGCTGACCGCCACTCCGGCCATCCCCAGCAGCGCCTTCGCGCGCACCGTCGAAGGGACCTTGCCCCCCGCCGCGAGCCCCGCCTCCAACCACCGACGACCCTCGCGCAACCGGCTCCGCTCCAACCAGTAAAGCCAGAGAGCGCAGGCCATCCGCAGCGCGATCGCCGTTTCCCCGACCGCCAACGCCCAGCCGAGGGCGGCTCGCAGATTGTCGTGGTCCCGCTCCAGACGGCGCAGTAGTCGCGGATGGTCGGGGCCGTAGAGGGTAACGTCGGCCTGCTCGGCCAGACCCAGGAACCACTCGGCGTGCCGCCGCCGCGCCTCTTCCACCGCGGTTCCGCCACGCTCCGCGAGACGCTCGAGCGCGAAGGCCCTCAGCGTCTCGAACATCGCGAACCGAGGCAGTGAGTCCAGGTCGTCGTGGGTCGGCGCTACCGCCCGAATCAAACTCTGATCGACCAACGAGGCGAGGAGATCGAGCAGTGACGGCGTGTCGCCGGCGTCCGGCACCAGAACATCAGCCTTCACCCTTTCCCCGGCGGCCCCGCGCACGAGATTCCATCGCACCACCGGGACGACCGCGTCGAGGGAGAAGCCGCCGACGAAGACGGCGAGTTGCTCGAACAACGCTCGCTCCGGGGGCGAGAGGAGTCCGTAGCTCCAGGCGACGGTTTCTCCCATGGCCCGCTGCCGGGCCGGTTGGTCGCGCGGACCGCCGGCCAGCAGGCGGAGCTTCGGGGGCGATTCTGGTCGGGCACCGCCGAGCGCGGCCAGCAACTCGACCGGCGGTAAGAGGTTGCTGCGCGCCGCGGCCAGCTCGATCGCGAGCGGCAGCCCGTCCAGGCGGCGGCAGATGGCCGCGATCGCGTCGGCGTTTGCCGCCGTCAGCGACAGGTCCGGGGCCAAGGCGCGCGCCCGGTCCAAGAAGAGGCGCACGGCCGGGTTCTCCGCCAACGCCTCCAGCGACGGCGAGACCCCGGCGTCCGTCGGTGCGGGCAGGGCCAGCGGCGGCACCGGCAGGTGGTGCTCCCCGGA